>NZ_JBCJKS010000004.1:0-127869 GCF_039822565.1 Corynebacterium sp. SA-MJD20WY100
TCCACCCCGGGCAGCCCATGGATATAGTCCATAAGCCACGCTTCGGTGGAGCGGATGACCAGCCGGTTGCGCCCGTCCTGGGAGACGCCGACGGTGGCCTCGTCCTTGGTTTCTGGTGGGGTGGTGTGCTGCGCTGCGATTTTGTCTAGGTCTTGTTCGCGGGTGCCGCACAGCAGGACGCGCAGGTCGTTGGGGTTGTCGCCTTTCTTGGCGAGCCGGTCGATTTTGGCCAGGACGCGGATGCCGTGGCCAAGCCGGCGGGCGGCGTCGCGGGCTTCGCTGATGCGTGGATGGGAGGCTTCCCAGAAGGTGCGCACGATAGGCATGTAGAAATCGGCGTCGGCGGTCGACAGGCCGGCGTCCCAGTAGTCGGTGCGGCGCCAGCCTGTAAGTTCGCGCAAGGAGTCGACGTTTTCTTCCTTGAGCCGAGAGACGAAAGAGTTCATGTCTTCGACGCTAAACAACGCGTGTCAAGGCCCGCTAGGGTGAAAATTCGATCTGTGGATAACTGCCCGAAATCGCCAACTATAGTGTGCAACCGACAAAGTTCTCCACAGGCTTTTCTGAGAAAAACTTGCGTTGTGGTGAGGATTCGGTATTATGGCGCGCCCGCGCGGGCCCCTCATGGTGGGCGGGAAAACTACAGCCCGGCGGCCTACAGAAGACCGCCGGGCTGAAACGGATCTAGATGGACGAGACGGAGTCGGAGCCGTCAATGAACGCCAGCGGCGACTCCGGGAATGAGTCGCGGGAAACGACCTCCGTGATGACGTCGGCGACAAGCTCGCGCGACGTGTGCGTGTCCTTCGCGCCGGAAGCCTCATCCGGCACGACCTTTACGCCGCCAGCGGGCTCCTCGGTGAGTGCGGAGGGACCAAGGATGAGGTAGTCGAGCGAAGAGATGCTAAGGCGGGCATCGACAGTCTTCTTCGCCGAAACGTAGGCGTCCCAGGAGTTGCCCTCCAGCGACGGGGAATTCTGAGTCGCCCCGATGTAGGAAATCATGACCAACTTAGGGACAGCCCGGTCCGAGGCGGCGAGAGCCTCCAAGGCGTCGATGACGGTGAGTGCACCATCGCGGTCTACGGCGGTGGTCAGCTCAGCGCCGCCGCGGCCACCGTTGCCAGCGCCCCAGACCACGACGTCGACGCCGTCGAAGAGCTTCTGCCAGTCCGCTTGCGTAAGCGAGGTAATGTCGCCGAGCACCGGCTCCGCCCCCAACTTGCGCAGCTCGTCGAAGTATTCTTCCTTACGAACGAGCGAGCGCACCGCGTAGCCGGCGGATACCAGCTTGGGCGTAGAAAGCAGCCCAATCTTGCCGTGGCCGCCGATGTACAGGACAGTTTTGTTGGTGGAAGTCATGCCGCCCCACCGTACCACCGACGCAGGAGCGCAGCCGTATAGAATACACAGACATGTATGCCATCATGACTGTCACCGGTGCAGACTCCACCGGCATTATCGCCGCCGTCACCACCGCACTCGCGGAGAAGAACGTCAACGTCGTCGACGTCTCGCAGACCCTCATGTCGGGTTTCTTCACCATGATCCTGCGCGTCGAGTTCGACGAGAGTGAAACGACCATCACGGACCTCCAGGCGCACATGGCGCCGGTCGCCGAGGCCACCGGCCAGGCCATTCGCCTGCAATCCGAGGCCATCTTCACCGCGATGCACGAGGTCTAAGCAGCCATGTCGACACGTTTTAATACCACCGGTGTCATCGACACCATCGAGATGATCGACAAGTACCGTCTCGATATCCGCACCGTGACCATGGGCATCTCCCTGCTCAGCTGCGCGCGTTCCACTATGGCAGAGACCGCGCAGGCCATCTACGACCACGTCACTCGCCAGGCTTCCCGCCTCGTCGAGGTCTGCGAAGGCATCGAGGCCGAGCTCGGCATCCCCATCGTCAACAAACGCATTTCCGTCACGCCCATCGCGCTCGTCACCGCTGGCGTGGACGGCAGCCCCGTTGAGGCGGCCAAGGCGCTCGACAAGGCGGCCAAGGAAGTCGGCGTCAATTTCGTCGGCGGCTACTCCGCCCTCGTCGAGAAGGGCGCAACCACCGCGGACAAGCGTCTCATCAACTCCATCCCGGAGGCCCTCGCCAACACGGACGTCGTCTGCTCGTCGGTCAATATCGCGTCCTCGCGCGCCGGCATTAATATGAACGCCGCCCAGCGTCTCGGCGAGATTATCAAGGAGTCCGCGGAGCTCACCAAGGACGATTCCGCCATCGCCTGCGCGAAGCTTGTCGTCTTCGCCAACTCCGTGGGCGATAACCCGTTTATGGCCGGCGCCTTCCACGGCATCGAGGAGCCCGATTGCGTCGTCTCCGTCGGTGTCTCAGGCCCCGGCGTCGTCGACCGCGCACTCGGCTCGCTCGAGGGCGCCACCCTCGACCAGGTCGCCGAGGAAATCAAAAAGGCCGCCTTTAAGATCACCCGCGCCGGCCAGCTCGTGGGCAACCTCGCGGCGGAGCGCCTCGGCGTGCCGTTCGGCATCATCGACCTCTCGCTTGCCCCCACCGCCGAGCTCGGCGACTCGGTCGCGCACATTCTCGAGCACATGGGCCTGGACCAGGTCGGCACGCACGGCACCACCGCCGCGCTCGCGCTGCTCAACGACGCAGTAAAGAAGGGCGGCATGATGGCCTGCTCCCGCGTCGGTGGCCTCTCCGGCTCCTTCATCCCAGTCTCTGAAGACAAGGGCATGATCGACGCCGTGCGCTCCGGCAGCATGAAAATCGAGAAGCTCGAGGCCATGACGGCCATCTGCTCGGTGGGCCTCGACATGATTGCGATCCCGGGCGACACCTCGGCAGAGCTTATCGCCGGCATGATCGCGGATGAGGCCGCCATCGGCGTCATGAACCATAAGACGACCGCCGTGCGCGTCATCCCGGTTCCGGGTACGCAGCCCGGCGACGAAGTCAACTTCGGCGGACTCCTCGGCTACGCCCCGGTCATTCCGGTCAACCAGGTGGGCAATTCGACCTTCATTCACCGCGGCGGCTTCATCCCCGCCCCGGTCCACGGTTTCCGCAACTAGCTTGCCGATGCCCCCTTCTCCCCGACGTCGCTGTGGGTCACCGGCCAGCGGCACGGCCCGATGCTCACACGGTGCTGAGGCTGCACTCGCGCACCGTGGCATAGGCTGTGATTTCTGCGACGAATGCTGGGTCATGGCACGTGATGATGAGCGCGGAGCCGGTGCTGAGCGCGCGGTGCAGCATGGAGTGCAGGGCGGTGCGGCCGGTGGCATCGGCAAGCGTGTCGGGCTCGTCGAAGACCATGACGTCGCGGCCCTGCGCGACGGTGGCCGCGACCTGTGCCACGCGCAACTGCGAGGCCGACGCGTCGAGGGGATGCGCGTCCGGTGGAAGCCCGAGCTCCGCGGTGAGCGCGGCGCTGCCCACGAGCTGCGCGAGCGTTGGGGTAATCGCCTGGTCCATGGGTGATTGAAGGGCCATGCCGAGCGAGGAGTGCGCAGGCTCGTGGCCGTCGAGTCCCGCGGCGGCGCGCAGAAGCGTCGTCTTGCCCGAGCCGTTGCCACCACGCAGCCACGTGACACCGCCGTGCTGCACCGGGATGGTGACGGGGCCGACAGCAAACTCGGCGTGCTCGGGGGCTCTAAGCTGCCACCAGCGTCGGCGCTGCGTGCCGCGCGTGGCGCGAAGCGGCCCGAGGGTGAATCCGTCACCGGGAGCGACGGGCGTGAGGTCGGGTGGAGTGGAACGGGTGTCCGCCTGGACGAGGACGACGGCGGTGTCTCCTAGCCCGTGGAGCAACGACTCGACTTGGGCTCGCGAGTTCGGATCGAGGCCGGCGTAGGGCTCGACGACGATGAGCACCTTGGGATGTGCGATGGCGACGGCCGCGCAGACAAGACGGCGGGTCTGGCCGCCGGAGAGCCGGGCCGGGTCGCGTTCGGCGAGCTCGGTGAGGCCGACGGCGTCGAGCATGGCGTCGACGCGTGCGGCCATCTCGGCGCGCGGGGTTCCGCGATGCTCGAGGGCCAGGGCGAGTTCTTCGCGGACGGTGGCGCGCAGGAGCGAGACATGGGCGGAGGCGTCGGCGCCAATGACGGTGTCGACGCCCCACTGCGTCGCGAGCTGGTGGGCGACCTCGTCGGCGTTCTCATCGAAGCCGACCATAACGGTCGTAACCTCGCCGGGAATAGGTTCTAGATCCATGCGATAACCACCGTGGCGAGAACGAGGAACCAGCGTAGGGCGCGTTGCGCTGCAGAGTCTGGGACCGGTTGGAGGAGTGTGCGCGGCCCGGGCTCGTCGAAGCCGATGGCGGCGAGAGCGTGGCCGCGCTGGGCGCCCTGCGTGAGCAGTCGCGCGATGACGGGGATGATGACGCGCGGGCCGACGTTGCGCAGGCCGATCTTCACGCCGGCGAGGCGATTGGCGTCGCGGACTGCGGCCATGGCCTGGCGGCCCTGCGGCAGGGACTGCAGGGACGCACCGACGACGTAGGCGGCTTTATATCCGACGCGAGAGACCTGCATCCACTTGGAGACCTCGGCGACAGACAGCACGGCGGCCGCGGCGAGGACGCAGCCCATCAGGGCGGCGAAGCGCAAGGACAGCAAGCCTGCGAGCGCCAGGCCGTCGCTGGTGAGGAGGGGGAAGATGTGGTGCTCGCCGTAGGGGGCGTGGATGAGCACCATGGACAGCGCCGCCGGTACGGTAAGCGCCAGCGTCGTGGCGATGACGGCGACCGAGCGCGCAGCCCAGGTGCCGAGCACGAGTGACAGGGAAAGGATAAGCGCCGAGGACAGCGGCGTATTCACCGCCACCACGAGGAACCAGCCGCACGCGGCGGCGAGTAAGACGGTGGCGGGGTGTGAGGACATGGGGCTAGGCGGCATCGGCAGGCTGGGGGCGCAGGGAGGCCAGCGTGCGCTTGGGCAGGGCCTTGAGCGCGGCCCAGACGATGAGGAAGACGATGGCCTTGTCCAGCGGGTCCGAGATGAAGGACTGCATGGTCACCGAGGCGAGCAGCGAGTTGCCGAGCTCGCGGAAGAGCGAGACCACGGCGCCGGTGCCTACGCCGGCGGTGCCGCCGTAGACGAAGGCCGCGACGGGGGCGGCGATGGCGCCGGTGATAATGCCGATGATGGCGCCGGAGACGATGACGGACCACCAGTGCTTGAACGCGCCAGACTTGACGGCCAAGCCGGCGAGCCAACCGGTGGCGGCGGCGCCGGCGGCAAACGGAAGGGCCGCGGGGTTAATGAGGCCCCAGACGACGGACGAGAGCGTGCCGGTGGCCAGGCCCGCGATGGGGCCGGCGAGCGCGGCGACGAGGACCGTGCCCACGGAGTCGAGGTAGAGCGGCAGGCCGATCGTGCCGACGATCTCGCCGACCACGATGTTGAGCACGAGCGCGACGGGGATGACGGCGATGGTGCGTGCGGGCAGCGACGGCACGGAGCCGGCGAGGAGCAGGACGGCGCCTCCGACGTAGCCGCCGAGCGTAATGAGTGCGGAGCTCGAGCCCGCCACGGATTCCCAATCGGTGGGTCGGGCGAAGACGAGGTAAAGCCAGGTGAAGAGAACGAGCAGGCCGCCGATAACGACGAGCGTCCGGCGGGCGGGACTAAGCGAGAGTTGTGACATCTGTTCCTTGAAGAGGTCGGTCGCGCGGGGCGCGGTACACGAATAGAGCACGTACGCGGTCCTATGTCACCTCGGACGCGGCGTGCAACAGCCCATAGTCTACGACGCGAGCGCGGTGGTACAAACTTCAGGGTCGCGGGTGTGACGAGAAAGGCCGAAGGCCTGCCGCTGGTTGTGCTGGCGGCAGGCCTTCTTGGAGTTGAGTTTCTTCTTGTCCGGTATCCTTGTTGCGCGGGCACGCAGGACAAGATGCTCCTGGAGTTGCTCGGGGTTCATCTTCCACATGGAGCGGTCTTTCTGGTGCGCCATCACACCTCCTTTCGCGGTCAGAGTCTTCAGGGACGTGGCTTAGTCTAGCGTCTGCGATTTGTCCGCGAGGAGTGGTAGTGCAACGACGCAGCTCGGGAAGCCCGATGGCCATGGGATCGGTCCTCTTCGCAGGAAGAGTGTACTCCCCGACCCTAGCACCAGCTACTCGGCGAGGAAACGGGCTGCGCGGAGAAGCTCGGTGTGGGCGGCGTCGACGTCGGCGGCCATGACCAGACGGGCGTTGTGCGGGGCGTCCCAGTGACTGCGGAGGTCGGCGACGGAGGTGCCGCGCAGGAGCGGCGAATCCGCCTCGACGGCGATGGTGGTCTCGACGGCGTCGAAGGTGATGCGGTCGAGCGCGATCATCGTCGTGAGGAGATCGTGAATCTGGGCTTGGTAGCCCTCGCCTTGGGCCTCGTGGAATTCGAAGTAGAAACGCAGCAGTTCGGGCAGGACGGTCGCGATGGGCGCGTCGCCTAGGACGTCAATGAGTGCGTCGAGACGCGGCGGGTCTATGAGGAATTGTTCGGTGACCTCAAGCGAACACAGCGTGGCTAGGTGGCCGGAGTGCCCTAGCTTCTCAAAGAAGCGCGCGGCTGCGTGCGGATCCACATGGAAATTCCACTCCGCCGTGGGCGTCGTGTTGCCGCGGTAGTTCACGGCGCCGCCCATGACGTTGAGCGAGGCAAAGCCGTCGAAGCTGCGGCCGGCGGCACACGTCGCGGCGTTGGTAAGCGGCCCCGTGATGATGAGGTGCGCGCCGACTTCTTGCGCACGCCTCCAGATGGCCCGCCAATCCGCGGCATACTCAAAGGAGTCCGGCGGCGAGAGATAGCCCACGCCGTGCTGGCCGTGGGTCTCCGGCGTCGTGACAAGCGGGACGGCGAGAGGGCTGGGCTGGCCGGGAGCAACGGGGACGTGGCTGAGGCCGAGAATTTCCAACGCCCACGCGGCGTTGCGCGCGGTCTCCCCCACGCTCACATTGCCAGCAGACGTGGTCACGCCCATAAGCTCAATCTCGCCGGCGTGATGGAGCGCGGCGAGGTAGAGCAACGCGAGGGTGTCGTCGATGCCTGGGTCACAGTCGAATAGAACGCGGTGCATTAGGCGAGCTCCACGATCTCCATGTACTCATCGTTCCACAGGTCCTCGTCGCCGTCGGGCATTATGATGACGCGCTCAGGCTTGAGGGCCTTGACCGCGCCCGGGTCGTGGGTGACAAGGACGACGGCGCCGGTGTAGGTGCCCAGAGCCTCGAGGACCTGTTCGCGCGATTGCGGGTCGAGGTTATTGGTAGGCTCATCAAGGAGCAGTACGTTGGCGCGGGACGACACGAGCGTGGCCAGGGCCAGACGCGTCTTCTCACCGCCGGAGAGCGTGCCTGCGGGCTGTTCCAGCTTGTCGCCGGAGAACATGAACGCGCCGAGCAAGCCGCGCAGGTCCTGCTGGCCGGCGTCGGGGCAGGCCTCGATGGTGTTTTCCCACACCGTCTTGTCTGGGTCGATGGTGTCGTGTTCCTGCGCGAAGTAGCCAATGCGCAGGCCGTGGCCCGTGACAATGCCGCCCTCGCCGTCCGTGCGCTCGACGCCCGCGAGGAGTTTGAGCAGCGTGGTCTTGCCGGCACCGTTATAGCCGAGCACGACGACGCGGGACCCCTTGTCGATAGCGAGATCGACGCCGGCGAACACCTCGAGGGAGCCATACATCTTCGTGAGCCCGTGCGCGTTCATAGGGGTTTTGCCGCAGGGCGCCGGCTCCGGGAATTCGATGTGCGCGACCTTGTCGGCGACGCGGACGTCGTCAAGCTGGTTCATCATGCGGTCGGCGCGCGCGAGCATCTGCTTGGCGGCGGCGGCCTTCGTGGCCTTGGCGCCCAGCTTGGCGGCCTGCTTTTTCAAGGCCGAGGCCTTCTTCTCCGCGTTGGCGCGCTCGCGGCGACGGCGGGCCTCGTCCGTGGCGCGGGCATCGAGGTACTTCTTAAAGCCCATGTTGTAGACGTCCGCTTCGGCGCGCACGGCGTCGAGGAACCACACCTTGTTCACGACGGCTTCGAGCAGCTCGACGTCGTGGGAAATCATGATGAGCCCGCCCTCGTGCTTAGCGAGGAAGCCGCGCAGCCACGTGATCGAGTCCGCGTCCAGATGGTTGGTGGGCTCGTCAAGGAGCAAGGTGGTCTGGGACTTGCCCTCGCCTGACGATGCCGCGAACAAAATCTGCGCCAGCTCCACGCGACGGCGTTGGCCGCCTGACAGGGTCTTTAACTGCTGGTCGAGGATGCGCTGCGGCAGGCCTAGGTTGTCGCAGATCTGTGCGCACTCCGCGTCAGCTTCGTAACCGCCGAGGCCGTGGTACTCCTCCTCGAGGCGGGAGAACTTGCGGATGGCCTTGTCACGGTGCTTATCGTCCGTGGCAGTTTCCATGATCTCCTGTTGCTTGGCCATGCGGCGTTTGATGTCGTCGAGGCCGCGGGCGGAGAGCACGCGCTCGCGCGCGGTCTGCTCGATATTGCCCTCGCGGGAGTCCTGCGGGAGGTAACCAATGGGGCCCGAGCGGGTCACGGAGCCGCCGTAGGGCTCCGTCTCCCCCGCCAGGATGCGCATGGTCGTCGTCTTGCCCGCTCCGTTGCGGCCGACTAGGCCGATACGGTCCCCCGGCTGGACGCGTAGGTGCTGGCCCGGGGCGTCGAGTAGGGTACGGGCGCCGACGCGCACTTCGAAATCATTGGTCACAATCACAAGGAGCCAGTCTATCAACCCGGCATTCTAGGTGGAACTCGCCACCAACTCACTCGCACCGCTATACTTTGCGGTTATCGCGCACAGCGGCACGGCGGCCCACCGTCGGCTGGCACCGAGTAGACACAGACGTTTCCCTTTCGACATGCGCGTCCAGTCGCTATGAGAAGAACCGTGTCTTACTCCACCAATCCACCTACTGCGCTGCATGCCATTGCTGCCGATGAACAGGATGTGTTCACGACGGCGGCACAAGAAGCCGTTCAACGAGGACTCGACAATGCCGTCGGCTTCCGATGCCCTCGAGGCCTTCGCCGACCCTGGCGCGCACGGCTACTTCGCCGTCGTGGATGAATCTGGTACCTCGGGTCAGCTGTCGCTGCTTTATGTCGCAGCCGAGCAGCATAATCCGGGAATCGAAGAACACTTCCCGGAAGTCGCCGTCTGGGAACAGAAACGCCGTATCTGGATAGGCGGAACGTCGAGCTCTACAACCCGCAGCATCCGGAACCTCACGCACCGTCTGACGGTCATCGCGAGGACTGCGAGGGAGGCGACACTCCCCTCCTCCACAGCATCGCTGACTACTTCTTCCGATTCGAGAAGCGGCGCCGTAAGGCCCCCGGATACGCGACAACCCGCGCTCACGCGTAGGTGCGCGAGTGCGGGTTGGTGCGTTCGGACGGCTTAGACCGCGAAGCCGAGGGCCTGGAGCATTTCGCGGCCCTCCTCGGTGATCATGTTCGGGCCCCACGGCGGCATCCAGACCCAGTTAATCTGGACGGCTTCGGCCAGCTTGTTGCCGACCACGGCGTCTTCGACCTGTTCGCCGATGACGTCCGTGAGCGGGCAGGCTGGCGACGTGAGTGTCATATTGATCATGACAGTCTCCTTGCCGTCGACCTCTTCGAACCAGAGGTCGTAGACGAGGCCGAGATCGACCACGTTGATGCCGAGCTCGGGGTCGATGACGTCACGCATGTATTCGGTGACGTCGAAAGCCTTGGAAATCTGTTCCTCGGTCTGCGGCGGGCGCTGGCCGCCGCCGTCAAAGTTCGAGTTTTCGTTCTGGTACGGATCGATGAGTTCGTCGCTCATTATTTATTCTCCAGTTCGTTGAGGGCGTCCGCGGTGGCGGCCTGGAAGGCCTTCCAGCCCAGGAGCGCGCATTTCACACGGGCTGCATATTTCGCCACGCCAGCAAAGGCGATGCCATCGCCGATGAGGTCCTCGTCGCCTTCGTACTCGCCACGCGAGGTGACCATGTGGTCGAAATCCTCGAGCTTCTTCATGGCTTCCTCGACGGGCAGCCCGACGACTTCTTCTGCCATGACGGACGTGGAGGCTTGCGAGATGGAGCAGCCTTCGCCGTGGTACGAGACGTCCTCGACGGTCTTACCGTCGTCCGAGAGCTGCACGCGGAGGGTGAGCTCGTCGCCGCAGGACGGGTTGACGTGGTGCACTTCGGCCTGGAACGGAGCGCGCAGGCCAGCATGATGCGGGTGCTTGTAATGATCCAGGATGACGTCCTGGTACATGGAATCAAGGTTCATGGTGCACTTCCCTACTTCGCGTCGTCTTCGTCGACGCCATCGACGCGGAAGAACTTACGTGCGTAGTGGATGGCCGCGACGAGCGCGTCCACTTCCTCACGGGTGTTGTACAGGTAGAAGCTCGCGCGGGTCGTCGACTGAGCGTCGAGGGCGCGGTGCACAGGCCACGCGCAGTGGTGGCCGGTGCGCACGCACACGCCCTGATCGTCGAGGACCTGGCCGAGGTCGTGTGGGTGGATGCCCTCTACGGCGAAGGACACGGCAGAACCGCGGTTTTCTGGGGTGGTCGGGCCGTAGATGCGCAGGCCCGGAATCTTCTGCAGCTCCTCCAGCGCGTAGGCGGTGAGTTCCTGCTCGTGAGCGTGGATGTTGTCCATGCCGATCTCACTGAGGAACTCGACCGCGGCGCCGAGACCGACGACCTGCGAGGTCATCTGGGTCCCGGCCTCAAAGCGCTGCGGCGGCTCGGCGAAGGTGGTGCCTTCCATCTTCACGATCTGAATCATGGAGCCACCGGTGAGGAAGGGCGGCAGCTGCCCCAGCAGTTCGCGCTTGGCGTAAAGGACGCCGACGCCGGAAGGGCCGCACATCTTGTGGCCGGAGAACGCGGCGAAGTCAACGTCGAGCGCGTGGAAGTCGACCGGCATGTGCGGCACGGACTGGCACGCGTCGAGGACGACCATGGCACCCACGGCGTGGGCGAGGCGGACAAGTTCCTCGACGGGAGCTTGGGCGCCGGTGACGTTCGACTGGTGGGTAAATGCGACGACCTTGACAGAGTCGTCGAGCTCGAGCGAGTCGAGGTCGATGCGGCCATCGGCGGTCGCTGCGTACCACTTCAGGGTCGCGCCGGTACGGGCGGCAAGTTCCTGCCAGGGCACTAGGTTCGCGTGGTGCTCGACCTCGGTGATGACGATGGTGTCGCCTTCGCCGACGTAGAGGTCGCCCGCACGCTTATCGCCGAGCACGAAGGCGACCTCGTTGAGGGCCTCGGTGGCGTTCTTGGTAAAGGCGATCTCGTCGCCGTCGGCGCCGACGAACTTCGCGATGTTCTCGCGCGCAGTCTCGTAGGCATCCGTGGCTTCCTCCGCAAGCTGGTAGGAGCCGCGGTGCACGGGAGCGTTGGTATGCAGGACAAAGTTCTCCTCAGCCTTCCACACCGACAGCGGGCGCTGCGAGGTGGCACCCGAGTCGAGGTAGACCAAGGGCTTATCCTCACGCACGGTGCGCGAGAGGATCGGGAACTGTTCCCGGATGGCGGTCACGTCTAGGTCAGACATGACACCTCCTTGTTAAAAATCACGTCTAAGTTTGTATCTAAATATTCGGTTGTGCCGCCAGACGGCGGTGGGACGCGAAGGCCCGCCGGGAATGGTCCTGGCGGGCCGGGCGCGGGTGCTACTTGATGAACTTCTCGTAGCCCTCAGCTTCAAGCTGGTCTGCCAGCTCGGCACCGCCCGTCGTGATGATGTGGCCGTTGGCGAAGACATGGACGAAGTCCGGCTTCACATAGTTGAGGATGCGCTTGTAGTGCGTAATCATGAAGATGCCGCCGCCGGTCTCCTCCTGGTAGCGGTTGATGCCCTCGGAGACGATGCGCAGGGCGTCGACGTCAAGGCCGGAGTCGGTCTCGTCCATGATGGCGAACTTCGGCTTGAGCAGGTCGAGCTGCATGACCTCGTGGCGCTTCTTCTCGCCGCCAGAAAAACCCTCATTGACGGAGCGGTGTGCAAACGACTTGTCGATGTCGAGCTTCTCGCGGGCGGAGGTAAGCTCCTTGTTCCACTCACGAAGCTTCGGGGCCTCGCCGCGGACGGCGGAGACGGCGGAGCGCATGAACTGTGCCATCTTCACGCCGGGGACCTCGGTCGGGTACTGCATGGCGAGGAAGAGGCCGGCACGAGCGCGCTCGTCGACGGACATCTCGAGGACGTTCTCGCCGTCGAGGAGGATCTCGCCGGAGGTGACCTCATACTTGGGGTGGCCAGCGATGACGTAGGACAGCGTGGACTTGCCGGAGCCGTTGGGGCCCATGACGGCGTGGGTCTCGCCGGAGTTAATGGTCAGGTTGACGCCCTTGAGAATCTCCTTGGGAGCCTCATTTTCATCGGACGGAACGACCTGCGCGTGGAGGTCCTTGATTTCCAGGGTAGACATATAAGTTTTCCTGCTTTCGCTAGAAGGCGTGTGGGTGGGTGACGCTGGGTGTTTTAGGCGTTGATCTTGGCAAGCTCAGCAACGACGCGAGCCTCGAGGTCTGCGCGGAGGGACTCGACCGGAATGCGGCCGATGACCTCGGAGAAGAAGCCGTGGATGATGAGGCGGCGGGCCTCAGCCTCTGGAATACCGCGAGACATAAGGTAGAACAGCTCGAGGTCGTCGAAGCGGCCGACGGTGGCGGCGTGGCCGGCACCGACGATCTCGCCGGTCTGGATCTCCAAGTTCGGGATGGCGTCTGCACGCGCACCCTCGGTGAGAATGAGGTTGTTATTGGTCTCGTAGGTGTCCGTGTTCGTGGCAGACGGACGGATGAGCACGTCGCCCACCCAGCAGGTGCGAGCTTCGTTGCGGTTCGAGGCGCCCATCGCGGCGACGGGGTTCGCGTCGTCGATGTCGATGTTCTCGTGCATCGGGGCCTCGTCGGCCTGGCCGGCGACGCCCTGGAGCGCGCCCTTGTAGAACACGCGGGAACGGCAGTTTGGCACGTCGTGGTCCACGAGCAGGCGGTTCTCGAAGTACTGGCCGGAGTCCGCGAAGTAGACGCCGAGCATTTCGGCATCGGCGCCCGGGGCGTCGAAGACGACGCGCGGGACGAGGCGAACGATCTCGCCGCCGAAGACCGCAGTGTTGTGGCGGAAGACGGCGTCGCGGCCGAGCTTGACCACCTGGTGGCCGAGGTGGACCGCGTCATCTTCCCAGTCCGCGTCGACGACGACGGTGACGTTTGCGCCGTCACCGAGGATGAACTCGACGTTATCCGCGTGCGTGCCGGAGCCGACATACTTGAGCACGACGGTGGCCTGCGCGTGGTGGCCGACCTGGATGGAGGTCGCGCCGAAGGAAGTCACTCCCTCGCCAGCACCCGTGATGGTGATTTCCACCGGCTCGGCCGGGGTGGCCTCGGCGTCGATGGTCACGAGCTGAGCCTCGGGCATGGAGGTCCATGCCTGCGCCGCGACGCGGTCGGCGGGGGCACCAGCGGTGCCCAAGCGGGCATCGGAAGGCTCAAGCTTCTGCGTAGAGACGCCAGCCGGCGTGGTGACCTGAATCTTCTGCGCGACAACCGGGGCAAACTGGCCGTTGTGCAGGCCGCGAAGCTTGCGCAGCGCGATAAAGCGCCAGACCTCGTCGCGGCCGTGCGGGACCGGGAAGTCCTCGACATTGAAAGAAGTAAACTGATCGCCCTTCGTGACGTCAGCCGGGTTGAATTCGTTGGAGGCAACCACTGTCTAGCCCACCGATCCTTCCATCTGCAGTTCAATAAGGCGGTTGAGCTCGAGGGCGTATTCCATCGGGAGCTCCTTGGCAATCGGCTCGACGAAGCCGCGGACGATCATCGCCATGGCCTCTTCTTCCTCGAGACCGCGGGACATGAGGTAGAACAGCTGCTCCTCAGAAACCTGGGAGACCGTTGCCTCGTGGCCGAGCGTGACGTACTCGTTGCGGATGTCGTTGTACGGGTACGTATCCGAACGCGAGGTGTTATCCACGAGCAGGGCGTCACACTCGACGTTGGCCGTGGAGTGGTACGCGTTCGTGTTGACCTGGACCAGGCCGCGGTAGGCGGCACGGCCACCGTTGCGAGCCACGGACTTAGAAACGATGTTGGACGACGTGCGCGGTGCCATGTGAACCATCTTGGAGCCGGTGTCTTGCACCTGGCCTTCACCTGCGAACGCCAGGGAGAGGACCTCGCCCTTGGCGTGCTCGCCGGTCATCCACACGGACGGGTACTTCATGGTGACCTTGGAGCCGATGTTGCCGTCGACCCACTCCATGGTGCCGCCTTCTTCGACCTTGGCGCGCTGGGTCACGAGGTTGTAGACGTTGGTGGACCAGTTCTGAATGGTGGTGTAGCGGCAGCGTCCGCCCTTCTTCACCACGATCTCGATGACACCGGTGTGCAGGGAGTCCGAGTTATAAATCGGGGCGGTGCAGCCCTCGATGTAGTGCACGTACGCGTCCTCCTCGACGATGATGAGGGTGCGCTCAAACTGACCCATGTTTTCGGTGTTGATGCGGAAGTAGGCCTGGAGCGGGATGTCCACGTGCACGCCCTTGGGGACGTAAACGAAGGAGCCGCCGGACCAGCAGGCGTTGTTCAGGGCGGAGAACTTGTTGTCGCCGGCCGGGATCACGGTGCCGAAGTACTCCTGGAGGATTTCCGGGTACTCGCGCACGGCGGTATCGGTATCGACGAAGATAACGCCCTGGGCCTCAAGGTCCTCGCGGATCTTGTGGTAGACGACCTCGGACTCGTACTGTGCGGCGACGCCGGAGACGAGACGCTTCTTTTCTGCGTCCGGAATACCCAGCTTGTCGTAGGTTTCCTTAATGTCAGACGGGAGGTCGTCCCAGGTCTGCGCCTGCTTCTCGGTGGAGCGAACGAAGTACTTAATGTTGTCGAAGTCGATGTCCGAAAGATCGGGGCCCCAGGTCGGGACCGGCTTCTTGTTAAAGATGCGCAGCGCCTTGAGACGGGACTCCAGCATCCATTCCGGCTCGTTCTTCTTCGCCGAGATGTCACGGACGACGTCTTCGCTCAGGCCGCGGTGTGCAGCCTGGCCAGCCTCGTCCGAGTCATGCCAGCCATAGTCGTAACCACCGATGGAGGAGATGATCTCGTCATCACTCATCTTGGTTTCAAGCCCTGGTGCCGGTTGTGTTTGAGTCACAGCCCGCTCCTTTCACTTACTTTTTATCGATTGCTGTCAGGGGGATATTTACGGGGATATTCGTGGTGCAGATGCCGTGGCCGTCCGCAATGGAGGCCAAGGGCTGCACGTGTGTGCCTAATAGGGCGGAAAAGACTTCCTGCTCCGCCTCGCACAGCTCCGGGTGCTCCGCCGCGACGTGCGCGACCGGGCAATGGTGCTGGCAGATCTGGATGCCGTGCCCCGCGTTCGTCACCGTCGCGGCATAACCGTGGGCGTCGAGCGCCTCGGCCAGCTTGCGGGCGGTGTCTTCCACGTCCTCGCCGGCGTCCGTCAATGGAGCGACGTCGTCGAGGAGGCGCTGGAAGCGGGCCTTGGCGAAGAGCTTGACGGCCTCGGGCCCGCCCACGGCGCGCAGCGCGTCGAGGGCATCGGAAGCCAGCTCATCGTAGGCGTGGCCAAAATGGGCACGGCCTTGATCCGTGAGGCGGAAGTGTTTGGCCGGACGTCCTCGCCCACTGGACCCGGGTTTGCCGGGGCGATGGACGATTTCGGTAAGGCCGCTTTCCACCAGAATGTCTAGATGCCGACGCACGCCGGCGGCGGAAAGCCCAAGCTTCTTTCCCAGGTGAGATGCCGTCACAGGGCCGTCTTTGAGCATGAGAAGCATAATCTGGCGGCGGGTGTCCCCCTCCGTCGACCGGGTTTCCTTCTGCACGTCTGCCTCGCGGGACGGCTGCGCGTGTTTCTTTTCTGCGCGTGCGGTGCGCGTGGAGCGCGTGCCGCGCGTAGCAGTTGTCTCCGAGGCGTTGCTGCTCGCCGAAACGGAGCGGGTCATGTCCTCGTCCACCTCCTGCTGGTTGTGGCGCCGTGGAGCGCGGCGCCGACATGAATAGAGATCCTCATTCTGAGAAGTCCAAAAGGGCTTTACGTCTTTAGACAACACTAGTGTTCCCTAATTCATTCCCAAATACCACCAGGGCTGGTAGACGGCGTGTCGTTGGTGCCCCCATTCCCCGTGGCGCCCGGCATTCGGGCCCATGTCGGTGTGCCCGCTAAAGTAGGGCGGGTGAAGGAGAACAACGCGGACCACGCGAGCGCGACGGACAAGTCAGCCCTGCGCGACGCCCTCCCGCGCCTCGGCGCCCCGGGCTCGCGTTCGGCGCTGCTCCATGCAGACGGCGCCTCCGGAACCGAGTCTGACGCGCGCTTTGACCTCCTGCCTGTCGCTGCCCCCGTGACGGAGCGCTCCACCATCAATCAGCTGCGCCGCTTCTTTGCGCTGCGCTGGATGGGTACGACAGGTTCCTTGCTTATCGCATTCGGCGGCCTGGGTGCCGGCGCTTTGCCCGTGGTAGGCAATCCGTACGATAACGTACCCTCGGGCGCGCTCATGTCGCGGCTGCTTCAGAGTTCCTCGGCGCTCGTCTTCGTGGGGATCGGCCTGCTCGTCATGGCATGGGTAGGCATGGCGCCGTTCGTGGGCCATCGCATCCATCTGCCGCGCTTCCGCTGGCGCGCGAGCGAGAAGGGCCCGCGGGGCTGGTACCTGGCGCGCCCCGCCACGCCGCGGCGCGTGCAACGGCTCGTCACTGAAGGTCAGATGCGGCGCACGTGGGCCTGCTGGGTCATCCCGCTCATTTTTACTGCGCCGCTGTTTACGCAGGACATTTATTCTTATCTCGCCAACGGGTCCATCGTTTACCAGGGGCTCGACCCGTACGCGGGCGGCCCGGTGGAGATCCTGGGCGCGGATAACCGGCTCGCGCGCTCCGTGCCCTTCATCTGGGCCAACTCCCCCTCGCCCTATGGCCCGGTCTCGCTCGGGCTGGCGGCCGTCATCAGCGTAGTCACCCACGACTCGATTATGGCCGGGGTTATCGCGCACCGGCTCCTCTCGCTCGCAGGCATCGTCGCCGCGGGCTGGGCCACGGGACGCCTCGCCCGCCGCTGCCGCGTGGCCCCCGCCGCCGCCCTCTGGCTCGGCGTCCTCAATCCGCTCGCCATCCTCCATCTCGTGGGCGGCATTCACAACGAGTCCATCCTCTTGGGCCTCGTCCTCGTGGGCGTCGAGCTGGCGCTACGGGGCATCGATAAGCTCGCCGGCCCGGGTGACTGGCGCTGGCTGGGATGGCTTATCGCTTCGGGCGTGCTCATCAGCTGCGCGGGCATGGTCAAGGTCACCGGCTTTATTGGGCTCGGTTTTACGGGCATGGCGCTTGCGCGCTGCCTCGCCCTGCGCCGCGGCTACTCGACAGCCCGGGCACTCGCGACCGCGGTCGCGGTCCAAGTCCTAACCCTCGTTGCATCCATCCTCGCGGTCTCGGCCATCACGGGGATCGGCCTCGGCTGGATCACGGGTCAAGGTGGCGCCGCGACCATTCGTTCCTGGATCTCCATTTCCACGGACATCGGCGTCATCACCGGCTTCCTGGGCATGCTCTTGGGATTGGGCGACCACACGGACGCCATCCTGTCTGTCACGCGCGCGGCCGGCGTGTTGCTCGCTGGCGCGTTTATGCTCCGCATGCTCTGGGCCACGTACCGCGGCGCCATCCATCCCGTGGGCGGCCTCGGCGTGGCCACCGCCGTCCTCGTCGCGCTCTTTCCCGTCGTGCACCCCTGGTACATCCTATGGGCTGTCTTTCCCCTGGCTGCGTGGGCAAACCGCTACTTCTTTCGCACCATCGTCGTAGCGTATTCGGTGCCCATGAGCTTCTTCGTGCTACCCCGCGGCTTAGCCCTGCCGCCGGGCACGGTGCTCGTCATCTACCTTGCGGCGATGGGCACCTTCGCGGTTGTTGCTGGGACATGGGCGCTTCTTTTGCGTCGCGCGGGGCTTCATGACTTAGACTGAGTCTCCGTGGATACAACTTTTGACGGACACGAGGCAGCGCTCGTCGTCGACTCCGTGGTCAAGGCTTTCGGCGCCACCCGCGCCGTCGACGGCCTGAGCTTCCACGTGAACCGCGGCGAGCTGCTGTGCTTCCTCGGTCCCAATGGCGCCGGCAAGACGACGACCATCGAAATGTGCGAGGGCTTTACCGCCCCCACCTCGGGCTCCATCCGCGTGCTGGGCCTTGACCCAGCCACGAATCCGGACGGCGTCCGCGAGCGCATCGGCATCATGCTCCAAGGCGGCGGCTCCTACTCCGGCATTCGCGTCCGCGAGATGCTTGAACTTACCGCGCGCTACTCCCGCAACCCGCTTGACCCGGACTGGCTCATCGAAATTCTCGGGCTCGAAGGCGTGGCGAAGAATACCTACCGGCGCCTCTCCGGCGGCCAGCAGCAGCGCCTCTCACTCGCGCTCGCGCTCATCGGCCGCCCCGAGCTCGTCTTTCTCGACGAGCCCACCGCCGGCATGGACGCACAGTCGCGCCTCGCGGTGTGGGAACTTATCCGCGCCCTCAAAAGGGACGGGGTGACCATCGTCCTCACCACCCACCTCATGGACGAGGCTGAGGCCCTCGCAAACCGCGTTATCATCATCGACCATGGCCGCAAGGTCGCTGAGGGTACCCCCGCGGAGCTCATGGACGACAACCGCGGCGCGCAGCTCACCTTTGAGACCGACCGGGAGGTCGACCTCGCCGTGCTCCCCCTCAAGGTCGTTGCGCAGCGCCCCTTGCACTACGCGCTTGCCGATGCCCCCACTCCCGCCACCATCGCCGCCCTCACCGCCGCACTCGCCGACCAGGGCGTACTCCTGCGCCGCCTCGACGCGGCACACGCGACGCTCGAGGACGTCTTCCTCGAACTCACCGGCCGCGAACTGCGCAGCTAACTCACGTTCAAGTTTTGGAGACACCATGACGACATACCAACCCGGCACCTTCACGCCAGCGCCCCAGCGCGCCGGCGTGGGCGCCATCCTCAAGGCGCAGGGCGCCATCGAGTCGAAACTCATGCTGCGCCACGGTGAGCAACAGCTGCTCAGCATCATCATCCCCATCATGCTGCTCAGTGGCGGCGCGCGTCTCGGCGACGCCGTCTCGCTGCCCGGCAGCTCCCAGGCCAACGGACTCGACGAGCTCTTCCCCATGGTCCTCGCCGTCGCGGCGACCTCGGCGGGCTTTACGGGCCAGGCGATCTCGCTCGCCTTCGACCGCCGCTACGGCGCGCTCAAGCGCACCGGCGCCTCGGGCGTGCCCGCGTGGGCCATCATCGGCGGCAAGATCATCGGCGTGGCCTCGATGGTCCTCGTCCAAGTAGTCGTGCTGGGCCTGACGGCGTACCTCGTGGGCTTTCGCACCTCATTGGGCGGCGTGCTGCTCGCGGCTGTCACGCTCGTCTTCGGCGTCGCCGCGTTTACCGCGCTCGGCCTCATCTTGGGCGGCACGATGTCGAGCGAGCTCGTCCTCGCTCTCGCCAACCTCATCTGGTTCCTGCTACTCGGCGTCGTGGGCTGGGCCATGTACTCCACGGGCTTGGGCCACAACGGCGTATTCACGCTCGTACCCACCGTGGCACTCGCCGGCGGGCTCGCTGACGCCTTCCGCGGCGAGATTCCGCTCTTCCAGATCCTCGTCCTCGTGGGTTGGGCGGTCGCCGCGTCGGCTATCGCGGTGAAATGGTTCCGGTTCGACGGCTAAAACTGCCTGAATGTGACTTTTATCTTGAATAGGGCCGGTACGGCCCGAATTGTTACGGGAAGTTCCGTGAAGAAAGGTAACCTCTAGTTCCGTGAATATCTCTGAACGTATTCGTCTCTTCTTCCGTGAGGCCGCGCCGACCATCCGCCAGCAGCGCGTCGTCGCGATGATCCTGCTGCTGTGCCAAGCCGGGATCACAGTGACCGGTTCCATCGTCCGCGTCACCGGATCCGGCCTGGGCTGCGATACGTGGCCCAATTGTCAACAAGGCTCACTAGTGCCCGTGGCGGGCGCGGCACCTGCCGTTCACCAGGCCATCGAATTCGGCAACCGCCTGCTCACCTTCGTCGACGGGGCCGCCGCCGGCGCCGCCGTCATCGCCATGTACATGGCCTGCCGCCGCACTGAGCTTAAGGTCTACGCCTGGCTCAACGTCGCGGGCATCGTCCTGCAGGCCGTTATCGGCGGCATCTCCGTGTGGCTGGACCTCAAGTGGTGGGCCGTGGCGCTCCACTTCCTGCCGTCCATGGTTCTCGTCTGGCTCGCCGCAATGCTGTACAACCGCATCCTCCAGCCCGACGACGGCACCCCGGAGCACACCTTCCCGCAGTTCATCCGCTCGCTGGCCGTCGTGGCCACCGTTGCACTGTCCGTCGTCCTCATCACGGGCACGATGGTCACCGGCTCGGGCGTCCACTCCGGCGACGACGGCGTGGGCATGGAAGGCCGCCTCGAGGTCGACACCGAGTGGATGGCGCTGACGCACGCCTTCTGCCTCTACATCTACTTGATCCTCACCGTCATCACCGTCATTCTGCTCTTCCGCCACCGCGCTCCGCAGGCGGCGAAGCGCGCCGGCGTGGTGCTCATCGTGGCGATTTTGATTCAGTGGGGCATCGGCGTCATTCAGTTCCACCTCGGCATTCCGCGCTGGACCGTCCCTGTCCACATCGGCATGTCCTCCGTGGTCACTGCCTTTACCGCACTACTGTGGTCGAATGGCATGATCCGCTCCTACGGCACGCTGGATCTCATCACCGGTTCGCCGCGCGGTGACGAAAAGTACGCCCTGCGCCGCGAATCCCTAGCGGCACGTGTCTAGGGTTCGGTAGCCTAAATAGCATGTTTGCTATTCAGGTTTCCCGCCCCGGCGGCCCAGAAGTCCTCGAGTACGTCGAGGTCAACGCCCCCACTCCCACCGACGATCAGGTCCTGGTCGCCGTGGACGTGGCGGGCGTTAACTATATCGACACCTACTACCGCGAGGGCATTTATCACGCGAAGACCCCCTTCGTCCCCGGGTTTGAGGGCACCGGCCGTGTGCTCAAAGACCCGCGCGGCGAGATTGCCGAGGGCACCAAGGTGGCCTGGGACCAGTCCTTCGGCTCCTACGCGGAGCAGGTCTGCGTCGACCGCAACCGCCTCGTCGCCGTGCCCGATGATTTCTCCGACGAGGTTGCAGCCTCCATGCTCCTCCAGGGCATCACGGCGCACTACCTCACGCACGGCGTCTACCAGCTCGGTGAGGGCGCGTCCTGCCTCATCACCGCCGGCGCCGGCGGCGTAGGCCTCATCGCCACCCAGATGGCCAAGACGCTCGGCGCGACCGTCTACACGGTCGTCTCCTCCGACGAGAAGGAGCAGCTGTCCTACGACGCTGGCGCCGACCATGTCTTCCGCTACTCCGAGGGCCTGGCCGAGGAAGTCCGCCGCTTCAACGGCGGCCGCGGCGTCGACGTTGTCTACGACGGCGTGGGTAAGGACACCTTCCAGGAATCCCTCGAGGTCGTTCGCCCTCGCGGCACGGTCTGTCTCTTCGGCGCTGCATCTGGCCCCGTCCCGCCGGTCGACCCGCAGGTGCTCAACACGCACGGCTCTATCTTCCTCACCCGCCCGTCCATCGGCGCGTGGACGTCCCAGGAAGGCGAGTTCCAGATGCGCGCCCAGGCCGTCGTCCAAGCGGTCGCCGACGGCCACCTCACGTTCCGCGTCGCAGCGAGCTACCCACTCAAGGACGCAGCCCAGGCGCACCGCGACCTCCAGGACCGCAAGACCACCGGCTCCATCGTCCTGCGCGTCCACGACTAAGCCTCGAAAACCCAGAAGGGATCCGCCAGACGGGATCCAGCCAGTTCCAATACTCGCTCGATCCCCTCTGCGGATCCCTTTTATGCAGAAGCCCCTAGAACACGCTAGAAGAGCACCGCCGACCAGCCGAGCATACGGCCGATGGGCTCCCAGCCCACCACGGCGTCGATGGACAAGCCGATGAAGAGCACAGACAGGTAGTTGTTCGAGTAGATGAACAAGCGCATGGGCTTGACCCTCTCGCCCTTCTTCACGCCTTGATGCAGGCGCACGGCCATCCACAGGAAGGCCGCGCCCGAGAGAATCGAAGCGACCAAATAAATCCAGCTTGCGGCCGGAATGATAAGGAAGGACACGATGAGCGTGCCAATCGTATACCAGATGATTTGGCGGGTGACGACGACCTCGGGGGCGACCACCGGGAGCATCGGCACGCCCGCCGCCTTGTAGTCCTCGCGGTACTTCATGGCCAAGGCCCACGTGTGCGGCGGGGTCCAGAAGAAGATAATGAGGAAGAGCACGATGGCCTGCCACCAGCGGTCGGGCTCAGCGTCGGGCGCGTTATCGCGGATGACGGCCCAACCGACCATGGCGGGCATACAGCCGGCGAGGCCGCCCCACACGATGTTCTGGCTGTTGCGCATCTTCAAAAACTTCGTGTACACGATGGCATAGAAGAAGTTCGTGAGGATGACGAAGAAGGCCGCGAGCCACGAGTGAGCGAGCACACCCAGCCACAGCACGGACAGCGCCAGCATGATCCACGCGAAGATGGCGGCGTTGCGGCGCGTCACGGTGTGGCGGACAAGAGGACGTGCGCGGGTGCGCTGCATCTTCTGGTCGAGCTCGAACTCAAGCACGTTGTTAAAGGTGTGCGCGGCGGCCGCGCCCATCCAGCCGCCGAAGATGGTGGACACGATGAGCCACAGGTTGTCGGCTACGGCGTCGACGCTGCGCTGCGCCTGGAGCATGGCCGGGATGGCGGCGACGAGAAGGAGCTCGATGATCCTCGGCTTCGTCAGCGCAATATAGGCCTTGATTGTCTCCAAGGGATAGCCCTCCAGCTTTCCAATTCGCATGTGTATCCAGCGCCGCGGCCTGTACCCCGGCGGGAAGGTGCGCAGCCCCACAAGGCGCGCATTCTAAGTAGTCGCATGTACTTATTCAAAAGTTCCCGTGGTCCGCGCGCTGATTTTCTACAGGTTGCCTCCGCAGGTCGGCCAGCGCGCAGCGCGAAAGGTGCGCCAACAGCACCCCACAGACTACCGGTAAGTGGGCAGAGATCCCGAATCTGGCGCGCGGAGGAATTATTGGTGGGGGTAAGCGGCGTGGCCGTCTACACTAAAAGGGGTCAGTTAATAGATATGTATACGAGAAGAGTGAGTGAGGTTTAAAGACTCTTATGTCGACGTCCCCCTCGAATTCCACCGCCCCAGCGCTGACCCCAGAGCTGGAAGCCAAGACGGTCCGCAACTATCCCGCCGACTGGAGCGATCTGGACACCAAGGCGATCGACACCGTGCGCGTGCTCGCTGCCGATGCCGTCCAGAACTGCGGCTCCGGCCACCCCGGCACCGCCATGTCCCTGGCTCCCCTGGCGTACACGCTCTACCAGCGTGTCCTTCACCACGATCCGAAGGATCCCGAGTGGGCTGGCCGCGACCGCTTCGTGCTGTCGGTCGGGCACTCCTCGCTCACCCAGTACATTCAGCTCTTCCTCGGCGGCTTCGGTCTCGAAATGGACGACCTTAAGGCACTGCGCACATGGGGCTCGCTCACGCCGGGCCACCCGGAGGTCCACCACACCAAGGGCGTCGAAATCACCACGGGCCCGCTGGGCCAGGGCCTCGCGTCGTCTGTGGGTATGGCGATGGCCGCCCGCAAGGAGCGCGGTCTATTCGACCCGGAGGCTCCCGCCGGCGAGTCCCCGTTCGACCACTTCATCTACACCATCTGCTCCGACGGCGATGTCCAGGAGGGCGTAACCTCTGAGGCCTCCTCGCTGGCTGGCACGCAGAAGCTGGGCAACCTCATCGTCTTCTGGGACGACAACAACATCTCTATCGAGGACGACACCAACGTCGCCTTCCAGGAAGACACCGCGGCCCGCTACGAGGCCTACGGTTGGCACGTCCAGACCGTCGAGTCCGGTGAGGACGTCGTGGCCATCCTCGAGGCCGTGAAGAACGCCCAGGCGGAGACCGAACGTCCGTCTTTCATTCGCGTAAAGACCGTCATCGGCTACCCGGCCCCGAACAAGATGAACACCGGTGGCGTCCACGGCGCGGCCCTGGGTGACGACGAGGTCGCCGCTGTCAAGGATGTCCTCGGCTTCGATCCCGAGCAGTCCTTCTTCATCGAGGACGAGGTCCTCGCGCACACGCGTAAGCTCACCGAGCGCGGCGCTGCCACCCACGCCGAGTGGCAGAAGAAGTTCGATGCATGGGCTACGGCCAACCCAGACAACAAGGCGCTCTTCGACCGCATGACCGCCCGCGAGCTGCCGGCCGACTTCGACGCGGAGCTGCCCGTGTGGCAGGCCGGTGAAAAGCTCGCCACCCGCAAGGCCTCCGAGGCCGCCATCCAGGCGCTCGCTGCCAAGGTTCCGGAGATGTGGGGCGGCTCCGCCGACCTCGCTGGCTCTAACAACACGGTTATCAAGGGCGCGGATTCCTTCGGTCCGGACTCCATCACGACTACTACATGGACCGCGTCGCCTACCGGCCGCAACCTCCACTTCGGCATTCGTGAGCACGGCATGTCCGCCATCATGAATGGCATCGCCCTGCACGGCAATACTCGCGTCTACGGCGGCACGTTCCTCATCTTCTCCGAGTACATGTACCCCGCCGTCCGCCTGGGCGCGCTCATGTCCACGGATACCTACTACGTGTGGACCCACGACTCCATTGGCCTCGGCGAGGACGGCCCGACCCACCAGCCGGTCGAGACCCTCGCTGCCCTGCGCGCCATCCCGAACCTCTCCGTCATCCGCCCGGCTGACGCGAACGAGACCGCCCAGGCCTGGGCCGCCGCGTTCGAGTACAAGGCCGCTCCGAAGGGCCTCGCGCTCTCTCGCCAGGGCCTGCCGGTGCTTGAGGGCACCGCAGAGAAGGCGCGCGATGGCGTGCGCCGCGGCGCCTATGTCTTGGTGGAGGGCTCCAAGGAGACCCCGGACGTTATCCTCATCGCCACCGGCTCCGAGGTTCAGCTCGCCGTCGAGGCCGCACAGGCCCTCGAGGAGGCCGGCACCGCCACCCGCGTCGTCTCCGCGCCGTGCCTCGAGTGGTTCGACGAGCAAGACGAGGCCTACCGCGAGTCCGTCCTCCCGTCCGCCGTTCGCGCCCGCGTCTCCATCGAGGCCGCCGTCGCCATGCCGTGGTTCAAGTACACCGGCACCTTCGGCCGCAACGTCTCCCTCGAGCACTTCGGCGCTTCCGCCCCGGCCGAGGAACTCTTCGAAAAGTTCGGCTTTACTGCCGATGCCGTCGTTACGGCCGCCCAGGAGTCCCTGGCCGCCGCAGCCAAGGCCTAAATTTTGCACCTACGCGCAAAGGAGTTTTGTTGAGTATGAGCAACTACATTGACACGCTGCACACCCTGGGCACCTCCACGTGGCTCGATGACCTCTCCCGAGATCGCCTCCAGTCAGGCAACCTGCAGGAGATCATCGACACGAAGTCCATCGTCGGCGTGACTACCAACCCGGCCATCTTCGCTGCGGCGATGGGCCAGGGCACGGCCTATGACGAGGACATCGCCAAGCTCAAGGCGGAAGGCGCGTCCGTGGACGAGGCCGTCTACTCGCTCGCCATCGACGACGTCCGCACTGCGTGCGACGTCTTCGCGCCCATTTACGAGGCCTCTGGCCACAAGGACGGCCGCGTGTCCATCGAGGTCGACCCGCGCATTTCTGACGATGCCGCCGCGACCATCGCCCAGGCCCGCGAGCTGTGGGCCAAGGTCGACCGCCCCAACCTCATGATCAAGATCCCGGCGACGGACGCCTCCCTGCCGGCCATCTCGGACGCGCTGGCCGAGGGCATGTCGGTCAACGTCACGCTGATCTTCTCCGTGGCGCGCTACCGCCAGGTCATCGCCGCGTTCAAGGAGGGCATCCGCCGCGCCGCCGAGGGTGGCGTTGACGTGAGCACCATCCACTCCGTGGCCTCCTTCTTCGTCTCCCGCGTCGACACTGAGGTCGACAAGCGCCTTGAGGCCATCGGCTCTGAAGAAGCACTCGCACTGCGCGGCCTCGCCGGCGTTGCGAACGCCCACCTCGCCTACGGCCTCTTCGTCGACGAGCTCGCGAACGCCACGGATCTGCCGGAGGGCACCAACGTCCAGCGTCCGCTGTGGGCGTCAACCGGTGTGAAGAACCCGGAGTACCCCGCCACGCTTTACGTCTCCGAGCTCGCTGGTCCCAACACGGTCAACACTATGCCGGAAAAGACCATCGACGCCGTTCTCGATTTGGGCAACCTGCACGGTGACACACTCACCGGCACCGCTGCCGCGGCCCAGGAGACCTTCGACAAGCTCGCTGCCGTCGGCATCGATTTCGACGATGTTTTCGCCGTCCTCGAACGTGAGGGTGTAGAGAAGTTCGTCGCCGCCTGGAACGAGCTGCTCGAGTCCATGAGCGCCCGCCTCTAGTCGCCGCCACGCGCGCTATTTACGGCCGACACCGCCTCACCGCGGTGCCGGCCTTTTCACGTTGTGGGCACCGTGGAGCCGCCGCGCGCCCCACGCTGTTCCTCCTGAGCGCCGTGAGGGGTTAGACTAGCTGTCGTTCTTAGTGGCTGCCGCGATCCTCGCGGCACCCTCACTGTGGTGAAAGGAAGCATCTGCCTCGTGACTGCCCCACGACCCTGGGTCAATCCCCTGCGTGACGCCAACGACAAGCGCCTACCGCGCATTGCGGGCCCCTCCGGCATGGTCATCTTCGGCGTAACCGGAGACCTCGCCTACAAGAAACTCCTTCCCGCTATCTATGACCTGGCGAACCGCGGCCTGCTTCCTGCCGGTTTCACGCTCGTGGGCTTCGGCCGCCGCCAGTGGTCGAAGCAGGACTTCTGCGACTACGTGCGCGGCGCCGTAGAGAAGGGCGCACGCACCACCTTCAGCGAAAACGTGTGGACGCACTTGGCCGAAGGTATCGAATTCGTCACCGGTAGCTTCGACGACGCCGGCTTCGATCTCCTCCGCGACCGCCTCGCCGAGCTCGACGTCGCCCGCGGTACCGGCAGCAACTGGGCCTATTACCTGTCGGTCCCGCCGGACTTCTTCTCCGTCATCTGCCACCAAATGCAGCGCGTCGGCATGGCCACGCCCGCCGAGGGCACGGACGCCTGGCGCCGCGTCATCATCGAAAAACCCTTCGGCCACGATCAAGAGTCGGCGCGCAAACTCAACGCCATCGTCAACGCCGTCTTCCCCGAGTCCTCGGTCTTCCGTATCGACCACTATCTCGGCAAGGAAACGGTGCAAAACATCCTGGCCCTGCGTTTCGCCAACCAGATCTTCGAGCCGATGTGGAATGCCCACTACATCGACCACGTCCAGATCACCATGGCCGAGGACATCGGCTTGGGCGGCCGCGCAGGCTACTACGACGGCATCGGCGCCGCCCGCGACGTCATCCAGAACCATCTCCTCCAACTGCTCGCGCTCGTCGCCATGGAAGAGCCCTCTTCCTTCGAGCCCGCCGCGCTTCAGGCCGAGAAGATCAAGGTCCTGCGCGCCACTAAGCCCGAGTACCCGCTCAATAAGACGACCGCCCGCGGTCAATACGCCGCCGGTTGGCAGGGCTCCAAGTACGTCCAAGGGCTGCGCGAGGAAGAGGGCTTCGACCCACACTCCTCCACGGAGACCTATGCCGCGTGCACACTTTCGGTGAACTCCCGCCGCTGGGCCGGCGTGCCGTTCTACCTGCGCACGGGCAAGCGCCTGGGCCGCCGCGTCACCGAGATCGCCCTCGTATTCAAGCACGCGCCCTACCAGCCCTTCGGCGAAGGCCAGACCGAGGCTCTCGGCCAAAACGCCGTCGTCATCCGTGTCCAGCCGGACGAGGGCGTGACCATGCGTTTCGGTTCCAAGGTCCCCGGCTCCACGATGGAGGTCCGCGACGTCAACATGGATTTCGCCTACGCCGAGGCCTTCACGGAGGAATCCCCCGAGGCCTATGAGCGCCTCATCCTCGACGCCCTGCTCGACGAGTCCTCGCTGTTCCCCACGAACGCCGAGGTCGAGCTGTCCTGGTCCATCCTCGACCCCATCCTCAACTACTGGGCCGAGGCCGGCCAGCCGGAGGAATACCCCGCGGGCACGTGGGGTCCGCGCTCGGCCGACCGCATGCTCGCGCGCCGTGGCCACGCCTGGCGCCGCCCCTAACCACCAGCTCGAGTCGTTCTCCACAGACCAGAAGGGTTTACTTCCAGCATGATTATCCCGCTGCCGCACACGAGCACCCGCGAGATTGCCTCGAAGCTCATCGAGGCCCAGGAGCACTACACGCTCACCACGGGCCGCGTGCTCACGCTCATCGTCGTGGCTGATGTCGCGGACGATATCGAGGCGATTCTCGCCTCGGTGCGCGACGCTTCGCACGAACACCCCTCGCGCGTCCTCGTTGTCGTCACCGGCGACCGCAGCGCCCCCACCTCGCTCGACGCACAGCTGCGCGTGGGCGGCGAGGCCGGCGCCTCCGAGATGGTCGTCATGCGCCTCCACGGCTCGCTGGCAGACCAGGCCGAGGCCGTCATCACGCCGCTACTGCTTCCCGATACCCCCATCGTCGCCTGGTGGCCCAGCCAGTTCCCCGAGGCCCCGTCCCACCATCCCGTGGGTGCGCTCGCCCAGCGCCGGATCACCAACGTTGGCGCCGCCGAGTACAACGTGGAGACCGTCTACCTGCGCCTGCAGCAGCTCTCCCGCGGCTACGCTCCCGGCGATTCGGACATGACGTGGGCCTCGCTCACTCTCTGGCGCGGCATCGTCGCTTCCGCGCTCGACCGCCACCCGCACGAGCCCGTCGAAGCCGTGGAAATCTCCGGCCCGGCCGGCGATCCCGCCGTGGACCTCGCCGCCGCGTGGCTCGCCGATCGCCTCGCCGTCGCGGTACGCCGCACCAACTGCGCTATCACGCTCGGTGACACGGACCTCAACTCCGTCGCCGACCCCACCAAGGGCGACGCATACTTCCCCATCCGGAAGCTCGTCTTCTACCGCGCGAACACCGATATCACCGTCGAGGTTATCGACGAATCCACGGTGCGCGTCTCCGTCCCGGGCGCTCCCGAATCCCTCGTGGCTCTGGGCGTGCGCACCCAAGCCGAGGTCCTTTCGGAGGAACTGCGCTACCTCCATGCAGATAAAACCTATGCCCATGCATTGCGCGCACTCAACCGCGTTTCATACTCATAACCCACATTTTTAAGGCACAATAGATAACCATGGTTACCGTTCATCGCGTCGACGACCTTCAGGAACTCATACGTCAATCCGCCCTCGCTTTCATCGAGACTGTGGCCGCCGCACAGGCGCCCGGCGGCGGAGTCCATGGGGATGGCGTCGCACGCGTCGTGCTCACCGGTGGTGGCGCGGGCATCGGAATGCTCCGTGAGCTCGCCCGTCTCGACGCAGCAGCGGACTCCCAGGGCGAGGACTTCCCGGCCCTGCGCGTTGACTGGTCCCGCGTGCACATCTTCTTCGGCGACGAGCGCAACGTGCCCACCTCTGACCCGGACTCTAACGAGGGCCAGGCCCGCGGCGCGCTCCTCCAGCACGTCGACATCCCCGAGTCCCACATCCACGGATATGACCTCGGCGCCATCGCCATGGAAGCCGCCGCCCAGGCCTACGAGGCCGAGCTCGAGGAATACGCGCCCCAAGGCTTTGACCTCCATCTGCTCGGCATGGGCGGCGAGGGCCACATCAACTCGCTCTTCCCGCATTCCGATGCCGTCCGTGAGTCCGAGCGCCGCGTCGTCGCCGTCTCCGACTCACCAAAGCCCCCAGCCGAGCGCCTCACGCTCACGCTCCCGGCCGTGCAGTCAGCCGACCGCGTCTGGCTGCTCGTCGCCGGCGAGGCCAAGGCCGAAGCCGCCGCGCGTGTCGCCCACGGCGATGACCCCGATTACTGGCCGGCCTGCGGCGCACAAGGCCGCGTCGAGACCGTCCTCTACGTCGCTGAGGACGCCGCCGGCGATATCTAAAGCCCTCGCACAGCTTTCCCCGCTCGCCCACAATCGTGGTGGGCGGGCATTTTTTAACATAATCGTCGAATTACGTTCGGAGTTGAAATAGCCTTAGCTTAGTCGCCCGCCCCGCCGCCGGGGAACGACGAACTTAAAGGGCGTGTCTACTACGCAGGCACTACCCCCTCTAGGACATCAAGGCCGACCGCACATCTCCCCTCTCGCCGACGGCAACCGTGACCGGACAATTGCTTTCATTCTCTACGGCATTGCAGCCGGACACGACGTCATACGGGCATAAAAAATGCGGTGGCCAACTCCACTTGGGAGCTGACTACCGCACGGTAGCGCAAGCTACGAACCTATCCGGCGAAAGCCTGGATGAGGTTCAGCCCAACGATGCACGCGAGCCACACGATAACCATGATGATCGTGTAGCGGTCGAGGTTCTTCTCGACGACCGTGGAACCCGAAAGGTTGGACTGGACGCCGCCGCCGAAGAGGCTGGACAGGCCGCCGCCCTTGCCCTTGTGCAGAAGCACGAAGACAGACATCAGAATAGCTGCGATAACCAGAATGATCTGGAGGGTCAGAACCATGTAAACGTTCCTTGTTTGGGGTGTATAAGTCTCTTCCGCGCCTCGCGCCGTATGACGGCGGGCGCGATTGCTTCCCTCAACAATACACGAAGCACGGGCCGGATTGAGTACCGGTCCGTGCTGGTGTTGTGCGAGTCCTACCGCGTGGCGGCCTGGAAACTACGCGTTGATAGCAGCGTTAGCGGCGAGCTTAGCAAAGTCCTCGCCGTTGAGGGAGGCGCCGCCCACGAGGCCACCGTCGACGTCCGGCTTGCCCACGATCTCGGCGACGGAGTCGGTCTTCACAGAGCCGCCGTAGAGGATGCGGATTCCGTCAGCGACCTCGTCGCCGGCGAGCTCGCGCACGAGCTGGCGAATAGCAGCGCACACTTCCTGTGCATCGTCCGCAGACGCAACCTTGCCGGTGCCGATAGCCCAGACAGGCTCATAGGCAATGACGGTCTTTTTCAGATCCTCGGCAGACAGGCCCTCGAGGGAGAAACGGGTTTGGTTGACGACATAGTCGACGTGAGTACCCGACTCACGGACGGAAAGCGGCTCGCCAACGCAGACGATGGGCGAAATGCCGTGCTTGATAGCAGCGGCAGCCTTCTCCGAGACCAGCTTGTCGGTCTCGCCGTGGTACTCGCGACGCTCGGAGTGACCCACGACAGCCCAGGTAACGCCGAGCTTAGCGAGCATCTCGCCAGAAACCTCGCCGGTGTAGGCGCCGGAATCGTGCTTGGAGATGTCTTGAGCGCCGTAGGTGATCTGCAGCTTGTCGCCATCGACCACGGTCTGGACGGAGCGCAGGTCGGTGAACGGGACCATGAAGGCCACGTCGACCTTCTCGTAGTAGTCCTTGGGCAGGGCGAAGGCGAACTTCTGGACCTGGGAAATAGCCTCGAGGTGGTCGAGGTTCATCTTCCAGTTACCAGCAATAAGCGGGGTACGTGCCATGGTGTGAGGTGTCCTTTTCTAGTGGAGTTCGATGAGCGAAGTCGAGTGAGTGACGCGAGGGGTTTCTTAAGCCTGCAGAACCTTGACGCCCGGCAGTTCCTTGCCCTCGAGGAACTCGAGGGAAGCGCCGCCACCGGTCGAGATGTGGCTGAAGCCGTCCTCATCCAGGCCCAGCAGACGGACGGACGCGGCGGAGTCGCCGCCGCCGACGACGGTGAAGGAGCCGTTGTTTGCGGTGGCGTCGATGATAGCCTGTGCGACACCCGCGGTGCCCTTGGAGAAAGCCTCCATCTCGAACACACCCATCGGGCCGTTCCAGAACACGGTCTTGGAGGTGGCGATGACCTCGGCGAAGTGCTTGACGGACTCCGGTCCGATGTCGAGAGACATCCAGCCCTCCGGAATTCCGTCGAGGCTGACGACCTTGGTCTCGGCGTCAGCGGCGAACTCGGACGCAGCAGTGAGGTCGACCGGCAGGACGAGCTTGTCGCCGAAGCGCTCGAGCAGCTCCTTGCAGGCATCAATCTGGTCTTCCTGCAGCAGGGACTTCTGAACGTTGTAGCCCTGAGCGGCGAGCAGCGTGTAGCACATACCGCCACCGATGATGACCTTGTCAGCCTTGCCAGCGAGGGCCTCGATCACGCCGAGCTTGTCCGAGACCTTGGCGCCGCCGAGGACGACAACGTACGGGTGCTCCGGGTTCTCAGCGACCGTAGCGAGGGTCTCAACTTCCTTCTGAACGAGCTTGCCCGCGTAGGCTGGCAGACGCTTGGCAACGTCGTAGACAGATGCCTGTGCGCGGTGGACAACGCCGAAGCCGTCGGAGACGAAGGCGCCATTGTCAGCAGCCAGTGCGACGAGCTCATCGGCAAAGGCACCGCGCTCAGCCTCGTCCTTGGAGGTCTCGCGAGCATCGAAACGAACGTTCTCGACGAGCAGGACGTCGCCGTCGTTGAGACCGTTGGCGCGCTCGTGTGCGTCCTCACCGGAGACGTCGGATGCCAGTGCGACGTACTGGCCGAGGGCTTCAGACAGCGCCTCTGCAACTGGTGCGAGCGAGTACTTCGGGTTGACTTCGCCCTTCGGGCGACCAAGGTGGGCGGTGAGGATGACCTTTGCGCCGCCATCGACGAGAGCCTTGATGGTGGGCAACGAGGCGTTGATGCGACCCGGGTCTGTGATGTTGCCGTCCTCGTCGAGCGGGACATTGAAATCAGAACGGACGAGGACGTGGCGGGACTCCACGCCTTCGGCGAGCAGATCATCGAGGGTCTTGAATGCCATGAGCATATCTCCTTGGAAGTGATGTATTAGTCGACGTTGTTCTTCGAGCTATGCAGTTTTAAAGCTAAAGAAGACGCGAATGTCGATGTGATGACGGGGCGCGCCTAGCCCCTAAAAGAATACCGGCCCGCGCGAGCCCTGGAGGGCGTTCGCGAGGGCCGGTAACTCATTTCAGGTGCTTATCCGCCGAGCCTGTAATGGATGCGTGTACGTTCATGCGATTCACGAAGCGCGGCGGTGAGCGGCCTGGCTCTTACAGCTTGGAGGCAACGAGCTTGGTGGTGCGGACGAGCTGGCTGGTGTAGCCCCACTCGTTGTCGTACCAGCCGAGAACCTTAACCAGGTTGCCGTTGGAGACCTTGGTCATGCCAGCGTCGAAGATGCAGCCGTGGGAGTCGGTGACGATGTCGGTGGAGACAATCGGATCCTCGGTGTAGCCCAGGGTCTCACCGAACTCGCCGGTGGCAGCTTCCTTGATGGCGGCGTTGATTTCCTCAACAGTGACGTCGCGGGATGCCTGGAAGGTCAGGTCGGTTGCGGAACCGGTGATGACTGGGACGCGCATTGCGTAACCGTCGAGCTTGCCCTCGAGCTCCGGAAGAACCAGGGACACGGCCTTGGCAGCGCCGGTGGAGGTCGGAACCATGTTCTGGGCTGCGGCGCGAGCGCGACGCAGGTCGCGGTGCGGAGCATCCTGGATGCGCTGGTCACCGGTGTAAGCGTGGACGGTGGTCATGAGGCCCTTCTCAATGCCGAACTTGTCGTTGAGGACCTTGGCCATCGGAGCCAGGCAGTTGGTGGTGCAGGATGCTGCGGAGATGACGTTGTGGTTTGCAGCGTCGTAGCTGTCGGAGTTGACGCCGTAGACGAAGGTTGCGTCCACGTTCTTACCCGGAGCGGAGATGATGACCTTCTTGGCACCAGCCTCGATGTGAGCCTTAGCAGCCTCGCCATCGGTGAAGAAGCCGGTGGACTCGATGACGACGTCGACGTTGAGGTCGCCCCAGTTCAGGTTCTTCGGGTCACGCTCAGCGGAAGCGTGAATCTTCTTGCCGTCGACGGTGATGGACTCGTCATCGTAGGAGACCTCAGCACCGAGCTTGCCCAGCACGGAGTCGTACTTAAGCAGGTGAGCCAGGGTGTGGTTGTCGGTCAGGTCGTTAATGCCGACGATCTCCAGGTCGCCCGGGTTCTGCTGGACGGCGCGGAAGAAGTTGCGGCCGATGCGGCCGAAGCCATTGATGCCTACGCGGATAGTCACGTTAGTGTCTCCTCAAAAATTGACGTTCGTTATTCCATGGGATTACCGAGGTTTCAAGCGTCATTGTGGTCTCTCCCGCTCGACGCGCTGAGCGCCGTGCTGATTACCTATGGTGTTCTTCTGTGTGACGAAGTCCTCGACAACTTCCCAACGATTCCGAGTGTACCGACGGTTTCCGAATGCTGCATTAAGAAATTGCCCGTCCCCACTAAAAACCACATCAGAGTACCAGTTTTACTATGGTATACATCACAAACCGCGGCGATACCCAACACAAATCACCAGCTAGATGGACATAGTCCACCAATGCCCGTTTGTGTTGTTTTACGTTGCGATAAATATCACCCCACACTCTGGCTCAAATAGGGTAAGGCAACGGAGCTGAGAAGGGACTGCACCCCGGAACATCCACCGCAGAGCTTCAAGCGGAGCAGCATCGCACCAGCCCATACCCACTTTCTGCGCCCTTGACTGGCTGCGCCCTTGTGAACCCTCCTCCCCCATCGCACCACAACGTGTGCTCTGCCATCGGAAGCACTGCGCCCGCGTCTCGGACATGAACATTAGGCAAACACTCGGCGTTCCTCACGCCCACAGACAGGGAAACGGACACACACGGACATAAAGAAACACGCCTCACGAAGTCGTGAGGCGCGTCCACAGCGACTATTCGCTGTCGTTTTTCGGTCCGTGTGCGTACTCATGCGTGTCCGGAATACCGAGTTCTTCCGCACGCTTGTCGGCCATCGATAGCAGGCGTCGAATGCGGCCCGCGACAGCGTCTTTGGTCATGGGCGGATCCGCGTGGCGGCCGAGCTCCTCAAGCGACGCATCGCGGAATTTCACGCGGAGGTAGCCGGCATCTGCCAGATGCTCGGGCACGTCGTCGCCCAGAATGTCCATCGCGCGGGACACGCGGTTGGCTGCGGCCTCTGCGGCACGCGCAGAACGACGCTGGTTGGCATCGTCGAAGTTCTCCAAACGCGTGTTGGAGGATTCGTGAGCCTCCGAGCGCAAGCGCTTGCGTTCCCACTCTAAGCGTGTGCGGTGCGCGCCCATCCTGGTGAGCAGTGCACCGATGGCATCCCCTTCGCGCACGACCACGCGGTCAGCGCCGCGCGTTTCTTTCGTCTTAGCGGCAATGCCCAAACGGCGCGCGCAGCCAACGAGCGCTAACGCAGCCTCTTGGCGCGGGCACACAATTTCCAGTGACGACGAGCGTCCAGGTTCCGTGAGCACGCCCTGAGCAAGAAATGCGCCGCGCCACGCAGCCTCGGCGTCGGCGACAGAACCGGAAACGACCTGCGGTGGCAAGCCAATGACGGGGTGGCCAGAGCGCGTAATGAGACCGAGGCGTCGCGTGAGTTCCTTTGCGTCGCCCACGCGCATCTGTACGCGCGGACGTTTTGACGTCGAGCCCGGTCCCACCATGTGGGTCGAGGACTTCACGCCGTAAAGATCGTCGAGGAATTCCGCGAGCCGCTTGGCGGTCACTTCATCATCGAATTCGACTTCGTAGCTCATGTGGTCGCCGTTGACGAGCAGTTCGCCAGCGAACCGAAGCATGGCCGACGCCTCTGCCGCACGCGCCGACTGACGCGGCAGCGTGACCTGGGCCAGCTCCTGTTTGACCTTTTCTGTCAGCGACAAAGCCACCTCGACGCTCCCTTTCTTCCTCGCCTTGGGTGCGAGGCTGAGGTCCGATGAATACGACATGCTTTCCTTACCTGGGACGGAGAAAGCTGCCGGGGCACACAGCTCCGGTACTTAAAGCGAACAATAGTCTAGCGCGCGGGGCTAGACCTCGCCGCGATAGATCTCGCCGAAGACGCGCGCAAGCTTCGCGGGATCGTGGACATTAAGGCGCCCGCCGTCCTCGTCTTGTGCGCTCACTTCAGCGAAAATCACCGTGGCGCCGAGAGAATCAGCAGCACGTTGCAGATACTTCTTCTCCGTATCCGCCAGCGGTGCGGCCGAGTCAACGACGATCCGGTCAATGTGCAGCCCTGCAGCATGCTGCGCAAGTACCTGTACATGGCGCTCTGCGGAAAAACCGTGGGTCTCCCCTGGCTCAGCGGACAGATTCAACACCACGACGCGCGGTGCGCTGGAAGCGTTGATTGCATCGACAATGTCGGGCACCAGCACGTGCGGAATGACGGAGGTAAACCATGAGCCGGGGCCAAGCGTGATGAAGTCCGCACGCGACAAGGCTTCGAGGGCTGCAGGGTTAGCGGCCGGCGCCTGCGGAAGAATGCGAACGCGGCGGACGTTGCCCGGCGTGGTGGCGACGGCGACCTGTCCGCGGACTGGGCGCATAACCGTCGGGTCCTCATCGAGCCCGGCGACCTCAGCCTCTATGTCAAGCGGCTGCTCGACGACCGGGTAAACGCGGCCATGCGAGCGCGTGAGACGCGCGACGATATCGAGCGCTTGCTGCATCTCCCCGACCACTTCCGTGAGTCCGGCGATGAGCAGGTTGCCCACGGAGTGACCGGCAAGAGCGCCAGTTCCGCCAAAGCGGTGCTGCAACGTGGTGGCCCACAACCCTTCTTGCTCGCCGCCGTCGGCGAGGGCCGCCAACGCCATGCGCAGGTCTCCGGGCGGGATGAGATCGAGCTCACGGCGCAGCCGACCGGACGAGCCGCCATCATCAGCGACGGTGACGATGGCCGAGATTTTCTCCGAATCAAGGTCACGGGCGGCAAGTAGGGTTTGGAAAAGGCCATGCCCGCCTCCCAGGCAGGCGATGTGATGGGGAGTGGCAGGGAGTCGATCCATGGGGAGTTCGCCGCTCCTTTCTAACAAGTAAGGGATAGCGCACAGGGAGCGCACTGAATTGGGGAAATCCTATACAATTATTATGCTTTTATTAGTAATCGGCCAAAAGGCCGCGTCGTTACGGGCTAACGGGTAAGAGGAAGGCTCCCCGAAAGACGCGTCTGGGATTAATCGCGTGTGATGTCGCGGTGGAGAACGCTCACGTCGACGCGGTCCTCCTCGCGCAGGCGTCGCGCGACCTCCTCGGTAACAGCGACCGAGCGGTGGTGCCCGCCAGTGCAGCCGATGCCGATGGTGATGAAGTTCTTCCCCTCGTGGCGGTAGCCAGCGAGCATGGAATCAAGCATGTTGATGAAGCGATCAATGAAATCGCCGGCGCCCGGCTGCGAGAGAACGTAGTCGCTCACCGGCGCGTCGGTGCCGCGATAGCCGCGGAGCTCTGGGACCCAGTAGGGATTGGGAAGGAAACGCACGTCCATGACGAGGTCAGCGTCGCGCGGCGAACCATGCTTGAAGCCGAAGGACTCCAGCGTGATGTGTTGCTTTTCAGAGCCCATGTTGCCGAATGCGGCCTCGATGGCCCGGCGCAGATCATGCACCGAGAGATTCGTGGTGTCGATGATGACGTCAGCGCGGGCACGCACGGGAGCAAGCTGCACGCGTTCGCGCTGGATGCCGTGCTTGAGGGTATCCCCGCCCTGGAGCGGGTGCGTGCGACGGACGCCGTCGAAACGGCGAATGAGCACGTCGTCGCGCGCGTCCATGAAGAGGACGGTCGGGCGCATGTCTGCCTTCTCGAGGCCGTCGATGGTGTCGATGAGCGAGCCAGGAAAAACGCGACTGCGCACGTCGACGACGACAGCAACCTTGGTCACGGGGGAATCGTCCTGCGCACACAATTTCAGCAGCTCGATGACCATGACCGACGGAATATTTTGGGCCACGTAATAGCCCTTGTCTTCAAGGACCTTGGCGGCGGTCGACAAGCCACCGCCAGACATACCCGTCAACAGGATGGGTGGTGTTTCAAACTGCTTCATATGCCCCATAGTAGACGCGCGGGGCGAACCCGCGCGTGCTAATGAAGGTGTTCGTAGACAGTGTGTGCCAACTTGGGACCGAATCCCTTGACTTCTCCAATCTCTTCCACGGATGCGAGCTTCAACTTCTTCACGGAGCCGAAGTGCTTGACCAGATCAGTCCTGCGCTGCGGGCCGAGGCCTGGGATGGAATCGAGCACGGAGGAGCGCATGCGCTTCGAGCGCTGTTGGCGGTGGTACGTGATGGCGAAGCGGTGGGATTCGTCACGGACCTGTTGAAGCAAGTACAGCGCCTGGGAGTTACGGGGCAAAATGACGGGATCCTCCTCCCCCGGCACCCAGATCTCCTCGAGACGCTTGGCCAGGCCGACGAGGGTGACGTCGACGATGCCGAGCTCGTCGAAGACCTCCTGGGCCGCGGCGACCTGCGGTGCACCACCGTCGACGATGAAGAGTTGCGGCGGGTAGGCAAAGCGGCGGCCGGCCTCGGCGGATTCCTCCGCCACGGCCTCGTCACTAAACGTGGACTCCTCGACTTCCTCGTCTGGGTTCGCCAGTTTGTCTTCGTTATGCCGCTTGAAGCGGCGGCGCGTAACTTCTGCGATGGAGCCCACGTCGTTGGAGTGGCCGTCGCCGGCGGCTTCCTTGATGCGGTAGCGCCGGTAGTCCGACTTGCGTGGCAAACCATCCTCGAAAACGACAAGGGAGGCCACGACGTCCGTGCCCTGGATATGCGAAATATCCGTACATTCGATGCGCAGCGGCGCCTGCTCCATGCCCAGGGCTTCCTGAATGTCTTGGAGCGCGGCTGAGCGCGCGGTGAGATCGCCTACGCGCTTGAGCTTGTGCTGGCGCAACTGCTCCTTCGCATTCTTGCGCACGGTCTCCATGAGCGCGCGCTTGTCGCCACGCTGCGGCACGCGCAGCGAGACATGCGTGCCGCGCAGTCGCTCCAGAAGCTCTTGGACTTCCGCGGCCTCGTCCGGCATGGCCTGGACTAGGATTTCGCGTGGGATGACCTGCACCTTCTTTGCCTCCTCGTGGGAGGCTTGGTCGACGCCGCGGCGTGCGAAGTCTCCCTCGAGGGGCGCGGAGGCGCCCTCGGGCGATGGCAACGCGGTGGAGGGGGCATCGGCAAGCTTGGCGTCCTCGGCGTCCTCCTGGGCTTGGCGTTCGACGGCATCGGAGTAGAACTGGATGAGGAAGTTCTGGATGACGGCGCCGAGCGCCGGGTCTGGCTGGCCCTCCTCGAGAGGCTCGGAGCTGGCCTGGTCCCCGACCTTGTCCACGACCCAGCCACGCTGGCCGCGGATGCGCCCGTCGCGGACGTGGAAAATCTGGACGGCGGCCTCGAGCTCGTCCGTCTCGACGGCAATGAGATCCGCGTCCGTGCCGTCGGTAAAGACGACGGCCTGCTGCTCCATAATCTTATTGATGGCGCCAAGGTCATCACGCAGGCGGGCGGCGCGCTCGAACTCGAGGCTTTCCGCGGCTTCTTCCATCTCCTTGGTGAGACGACGCGTTACCGGCGCGGTGTTGCCGTTCATGAAGGAGACCAGGTGATTGACGGTCTCGCGGTGCTCGGCGGGGCTCACGCGGCCGATGCACGGGGCGTCGCACTTGCCGATATAGCCGAGAAGGCATGGGCGGCCGAGGGCCTGGTGACGGTTATAGACGCCCTTGGCGCACGTGCGCATGGGGAACACGCGCGTCAACAGATCAAGGGTCTCGCGCACGGCCCAGGCATGCGAATACGGGCCGAAGTAGCGCACGCCCTTGCGGCGCGGGCCGCGGTAGAAGAAGGCACGCGGAATCTGCTCCCCGACGGAGACGGCCAGCATGGGGTACGTCTTGTCGTCGCGGTACATGACGTTGAAGTGGGGGTCGAAGCGCTTGATCCACGTGTACTCGAGCTGGAGGGCTTCGACCTCGCTGGCGACGACGGTCCACTCCACGCTCGCGGCAGTGAGCACCATCTGGCGGGTGCGCGGGTGGAGCTGCGTGATGTCCTGGAAGTAGTTGGACAGGCGCGCGCGAAGATTCTTCGCCTTCCCGACGTAGATGACGCGGCGGTTCTCGTCGCGGAATTTATACACGCCCGGGTCCGTGGGGATAGCCCCCGGCGCCGGGCGGTAAGTGGTGGGGTCGGCCATAGAGGAGCTTAATCCTCCGGCATGTAATCGGCTTCAAGGTCGCGGAAGGCCTGCACGTCGCGGATGACGGTGGCCTTGTCGCCGGACTGCAAGGCCCAGACGGGAACGAATTCGAAGTTGGGCAGCTCGATGTGCGCCATGCGCGAGCCCTCCGGGAAGGACAGGCCGTAGATGAGCTGCCACGGGTAGAAACGCGTGCCCACGAGGTTGCGGACCTCCACGCCGTCCGAATTCGCACGCAGGCGCGGACGGGTGAGCATGAGCCACACGAAGAATGAAATGATAAGGCCCACGCCTGGGTAAGCGAAGCGGTCGAGCGTGGTCACGGACGCGCCGGTATACGATAAGCCGACGGTCACGCCCATAAAGATATGAACGGCCATGATGACGATGACGCAGAGGATGGCGATCTTGCGCAGGTACGCGGACTTTAAGGTGAGCTCCCACGGCTTGGTGGACGTCGACGCGAACGGGTCCGCGGCGGTGTACTCCAGGACTTCTTCGTCCGTGAGCTCGATGCGACGCGGGGCGTCTTTCGACTGTTCAGTCATGTGTAGCAGTGCCTCCTGGACTAGGCGCGCGTGCGCGCGGTTTCTTCTACCTTACGCAGGGCGGCAACGGTATCCAACGCGGCGACCATGGCCTCCGCGCCCTTGTCTTCCACGGAGCCGTCGAAGCCCGCGCGATCCACTGCCTGCTGGTGGTCGTTCGTGGTGAGCACGCCGTTGGCAATCGGCTTGCCGGTATCGAGCGCAATGCGCGTAAGGCCCTGCGTGACGGAGTCGCAGACGTACTCGAAGTGCGGGGTGCCGCCGCGGATGACGCATCCAAGCGCCACGACTGCGTCATAGCTTTGTGCCGCGCGCTGCACAACGACAGGCAGCTCGAGCGCGCCCACGACGCGGAAGGAATCCACGGTGGCGCCAGCCTCCGTGCCTGCCGCGATGGCGCGGGTTTCGAGCTGGTCGCAGATCTCCGCGTTCCACGTGGAGGTGACCACGGCGACGGTCATTCCTTGCGCGTCAACGGCCTTGACCTCGGGCAGTCCTTCTTTGCTCATTGTGGGTCTCCTCTACTTGGCGTGGTCCGCATCCCAGCGCGCGACCTGCGGCAGGTCGTGGCCCATGCGGTCGCGCTTGGTGCGCAGGTACTCAATATTATCGGCGTTGGCCTCGATTTCCAGCGGGGTGCGGCCGGTAATCTCCACACCGAAGCCCGCCAAGCCTTCGCCCTTGGCCGGGTTATTGGTGAGCAGGTTGACGCTCTTGATACCGAGGTCGCGCAGAATCTGGCCCGCGGCCGAGTATTCGCGCGCGTCCTCAGGCAGGCCTTGTTCAAGGTTGGCGTCAACGGTATCGCGCCCGTTGTCCTGCAGCTCATAGGCTCTCAGCTTATTGAGCAAGCCGATGCCCCGTCCCTCCTGGCCCCGCAGGTACACGATGACGCCGCTGCCGGCGTCGTGAACTACCTTCTGCGCGGCGTGGAGCTGCGGGCCGCAATCACAGCGGTGCGAACCAAAGACGTCGCCGGTGAGGCACTCGGAATGCACGCGCACGAGGACATCCTCGGCGCCGTCGAGGGCCTTGAGGTCGCCCGCGACGAGCGCCACGTGCTCTTGGCCGTCCAGGCTATTGCGGAAGCCGAGCGCGGTGAACTCGCCGAACTCGGTGGGCAGTCGCGTCTCGACAACGCGGTCGACCTGGTTCTCGTGGTGGCGACGCCACTCGATGAGCTGCTCGATGGAGATCATCTTCAGGCCGTGGGAGTCGGCGAAACGGCGCAGCTCCGGCGAGCGCGCCATGTCCGTGGGGTCATCCTCGGAGACGATTTCGCACAGCACGCCAGCCGGTCGCAGGCCTGCCAAGCGAGCCAAGTCTATCGATGCCTCCGTGTGGCCGTCGCGCTCCAGCACACCGCCCGGGCGCGCAGCAAGCGGAACCACGTGGCCGGGGCGCGTGAAGTCGCCCGGGTGCGACTCGGGGTTGGCGAGCGCCAGGATGGTCTCGCAGCGCGACTTCGCGGAAATGCCCGTAGAACCCGTCGCGAGATCGACCGTGACGGTATACGCGGTGCCGCGCACGTCCTGGTTCTTCGCCATCATGGGCGGCAGGTTGAGGCGGTCGCAGTCATCCGGGGTGAGCGGCGCACAGATGTAGCCGGAGGAATACCGCACCATAAAGGCGACGAGTTCTGGCGTGGCCTTCTCTGCGGCGAAGATGAGGTCGCCTTCGTTTTCACGATCCTCGTTATCAACGACGACGACGGCCTTTCCGGCTGCGATATCTGCAATGGCTTCCTCGACGGTATCGAGGCGCACGCTCTGTTCACTCATGTCTGTCAACTCTAGTCTGGAACGCTCGTACTACTTACTTTCGGGGTGCACGTCCGCTGGATCTGCTGTGAGCTGCATTTTCTCTACGTATTTGGCCAGCACGTCAACTTCAAGGTTGACGCGTGCGCCAGGCGTAAGCTCGCCCAGGATGGTCTCGCGCAGCGTGGCTGGAATAAGGGAGACCTCGAACCACGGCTCGTTCGCCCCCGGCTGAGAAATAGTCGCGACCGTGAGCGACGTACCGGAGACTGCGATGGAGCCTTTCTCCACGACATAGCGCTCCAGCTCGCGCGGCAGTCCGAAGCGCAGAACCTCCCAGTGCTCAGACGGCGTACGACTGAGCAACCGCGCCGTGCCGTCAACGTGGCCCTGCATAATGTGACCGCCCAGGCGCGTGGTGGGTAGCAGCGCGCGCTCGAGGTTCACCGGCGCGCCCACGGTGAGCTCCCCCAGCGCCGTCCGGTTGAGCGATTCCTGCATGACATCGGCCGTAAACGTGTCGCCGTCCAGCGTAGCGACGGTCAAGCACACGCCGTTGACGGCAATGGATGCGCCAAGTTCCGCATCACTCGTCACGAGCGGACCCGTGAGGCTCAGACGCATCGCATCGCCCTGCGGCTCCATCGCGCTCACGCGGCCGACTTCTTCCACCAATCCGGTAAACAATCCCAAGCTCCTTTAAACAGTTCCATTCTTCCAACGCCGCTGTGGGCGTCCTATTCCGGTCCGTTGCCTACGTGGCTGCCAAAAATCGTCTTCTGCGAGCGACTTTCTCGACGGTTTTCGGCAACTACGACCGCTCGACTGTGAAATCCACGACGAGATCCGCACCCAGTTCCTCCACGCGCGTGCGCCGCAACGCCAACGCACCCGCCAGTGTTGATGCGACCGGTTCGGCAAGCACGCCACGCCCGGCCCCAAGCAACTTCGGTGCGATATACGCGCGCACGGCGTCGACGAATCCCTCCTCCACAAAGGAACTCGCAAGCCCCGCGCCGCCTTCGACGAGCACGTCCCGCGCCCCGGACTCCCACAGCGCGTCCAGCGCCGCGGACGGCGAGGCGTACTGATCAAAGCCGAGCTCCTCGAGGTGCGCGGCACGCCCCTCAAGCGAACGCGCGCCCACCACGACGCGGCGCGGCTGTGCCTCGTAGAGCGAGCCATCGGCGCGGCGGGCGGTAAGCGAAGGATTATCCGCTAAAGCGGTGCCCGTGCCGATGAGGATGGCGTCGCGACGCGTGCGGTCCGCATGGACGTGCGCCCGCGCGTCCGAGCCGGTGATCCACTGGCTCGTGCCGTCCACCGCGGCGGTGAGACCGTCGAGGGTCTGCGCGAACTTGAGGGTCACGTGTGGGCGCCCCATCCGGATGGCCGCGAGCCACGGGACGAGTGAGTCCTCGACGGACGCGGCCGCGGCGCGCTCCTCAACGGAGGCGAGGCGCGCTGCAATGCCGCGCGCGGCGAGAGTCTCGGCCCCGCCTGCGGCCTGCGGATTCGGGTCTGGATGCAGGTAGACGACAGACGCTACGCCCGCGTCCGCGAGCGCCACCGCGCACGGACCGGTGCGGCCGGTATGCGAACACGGCTCTAGCGTGACGACGGCCGTCGCACCCTCCGCTAAAGGCCCGGCCTCGCGCAGCGCCATGATCTCGGCATGCGGCCCGCCTACGGGTTGGGTGCCCCCTACGCCCACCACCTCGCCGTTCGGAGAGACAAGCACCGCGCCCACGGGCGGGTTGGGGCTCGTCGTGCCCTTGACGCCTAGGCCCGCGGACTTGGCGAGCGCGAGCGCTTCTGCAATCGAGGCCACTACAGGGTCGCCAGCTCGCGCAGTTCAGCGACGGCCGCGGCGCGGTCCTCCTGCTTGAACACCGCAGAACCGGCAACGAACGCGTCGCAGCCAGCCTCGGCGCAGGCGCGGATGGTCTCGGCGGAGACGCCGCCGTCGATCTCAATCACCGTGCCGAGCCCGCGCTCATCAATCGTCGAGCGCAGCGCACGCACCTTGTCGAGCATCTCCGGCATAAACTTCTGGCCGCCGAAGCCCGGCTCCACGCTCATGACGAGCACCTCGTCAAAGTGCTCAAGCTTATCCAGCCACGGCTCGATGGGCGTGCCCGGCTTGATGGAAAACCCAGCGCGCACGCCCAGGCCGCGAATTTTTCGAGCAAGCGCGAGTGCGGCCTCCTCGTTGGCGACGGCCTCGACGTGGAAGATGATGCAGTCCGCGCCGGCCTTGGCGTAGGTCTCGACCCACTTCTCCGGCTCCTCGATCATGAGGTGCACGTCGAGCTCCTGCGTGGTAAGACCGTCCACCGTGGCGGTGACGTCTGGGCCAAAGGACAGGTTAGGCACGAAGTGGCCATCCATGATGTCGACGTGGAGCCAGTCGCCCGCGGCGACGGAGGCGACCTCGGTGCCCAGCTGGGCGAAGTCGGCGGCGAGAATGGACGGCGCAATAATCGGTTCAGACATGCCTAAAGTCTAGCGTGCGTGACCGCGCGCCACGGGGAATTTAGGCCCCGCGACGCAGCGCAGCGAAGAACATCGCGTCCGTGCCGTGACGGTGCGGCCACATCTGCACGGACAGCTCGCGGCCGGTGTCCCCCATGTCCGGGATAAGCGCGTGCGCATCGAGCTCGACAGCGCCGAGCTCTTGCCTGGCACGGTCGACGATAGCGCGGGTCTCACGCAGGTCCGGTGAACAGGTCGAGTACACGACGATGCCGCCCGGGCGCACGAGGTTTAGCGCCGAGCTCAGGAGCTCGAACTGTAGAGGCGCAAGCTTGCCGATATCCGCCTCTTCCTTGCGCCAGCGTGCCTCCGGGCGTCGACGCAGGGCGCCAAGGCCCGAGCACGGCGCGTCGACGAGGACGCGATCGAAGCCGGGCTCAAGGCCCGGGGTGCGGCCGTCGGCGACGTGGACGTCGACGGGCAGGCCGTCCGTGGTTTTACGCACGAGTTCGGCGCGGTGCGGCGAGACCTCGACGGCGTCGACGCGCGCACCCTCGATGCGAGCGAGCGCACCCATGAGTGCCGCCTTACCGCCGGGGCCAGCGCAGAGATCGAGCCAGCGTCCGCCATCGGCGCCCTCGATGGGGGCCTCCGCGACGGCGCGGGCGATAAGCTGCGAGCCTTCGTCCTGAACCGCGGCCAGGCCCTGCTTCACGGGTTCAAGGTCGCCCGGGTCGCCGTGCTCCATGTAGACGGCGTACGGCGAATACTTGCCTTCCTCGAAGCCGGTCATCAGCGCGAGTTCCTCGGCGGAAATCTCTCCGGGGCGGGCCACGAGGTGGACGAGCGGGCGCTGTGAGTCAGCGTCGAGCGCCTCCTCGAGCTCACCGAGACCGAGGACGCGAGAGAAGGACTCGGCAATCCAGGCCGGGTGCGCATGCTTGAACGCAAGCGCTGGGATTTCTCCGGCGGGTGCCAGCCGGTTGAGCCACGCCTCCGGAGTCGTGCGGGTAACGGTGCGCATGATGCCGTTGGCAAAGCCCTTGGCCTGCTCGTGCCCGGCGGCCTCGACGAGGCGCACCGTCGTGTCGACCGCGGCGTGCGGTTCCACGCGGGTGTAGAGCACCTGGTAGGTGCCCAGGCGCAGCGCGGTGTGAACCTCGCGCGCCATGGCCTCGAGACCGCGGGTTGCGCAGCGTGCGATGACCGCGTCGAGGACGCCGAGGGCGCGCAGTGTGCTATAGGTCAGCTCCGTAGCAAATGCCGCGTCACGGCCCTCGAGCTTCGCCTTACGCAGCGCCTTGGGCAGCACGAGGTTGGCAAAGGCGTCATCGGTCTCGACACGCAGCAGCGTATCGAAAGCAACGGCGCGCGGTGCGTCGACGCCTACCTGGCGCGCCGAGCGCAGGAAATCCTTGGCGGCTTGCTCGCGGGAACTGCCACGGCGCTGCTGGCCCTGGCCCTTGCCGCGATCGCGGTTACGGGAACCGCGGTGGTCATCGCGGCGCTGGCCACGGTCGCGGCGCTCCTCGCGCCGTTCGCGGTTGTCGCGCTCGGGTGTGGGCTTGTCTCCCGACTTCGAACGGGAACGGAATCCTCCGGTCACTGGAACGTCACCTCTCCATTATCGACATCCGCGAGCGCACCACGCGCCCAGTCTGCGGCGTTCATCATTTTCTTTCCTGGCGGTTGAATCTGCCCCAAGCGTACGGTGTCCGTCGCTGTTCCGACGAAGACTGCCTTCTTGGTGACGGCGAGCTGGCCTGGGGCCAGCGGCGAGGGGGCATCGGCAAGCTGGACGGGGCCAACCTTGATGCGGTCCTCCCCCAGCATGGTCCAGGCCCCGGGGCCTGGGGTGTGTGCGCGGATGTGGCGATCGACGGCGAAGGCAGGCGTCGACCAGTTGATGCGCGCGTCCTCGGTCGTAATCTTGTGCGCGTACGTCGCCTCACCCTCTTGCGGGCGCGGATCGATGATCCCGGCAGCGAGACCGTCCATCGTCGCGACGAGGAGATCGCCGCCGGCGTAGGCCAGGCGCGTGAGGAGATCGTCAGCGGTGTCCGTGGCGCGGATAGACTCGGTCATCGTGCCGAGGACGACGCCGGTGTCGAGCCCCTCGTCGATGCGGAAGGTGGTGGCTCCCGTGACGTCATCGCCGGCGGCGATGGCAGCCTGGACCGGAGCGGCGCCGCGCCAGGCGGGCAACAGCGAGAAGTGCAGATTTACCCAACCATGCGTAGGCACGTCGAGGAGATCCTTGGTGATGAGATTGCCGTAAGCGACAACGGGAATGCACTCGGGCTGGAGTTCCGCGAGACGGGCGCGCAGGGTCTGGCCGTCCTCGGTGCCGGGCCCCAGCGTGGTGGGCGTAAGCACCTCAATATTGTGCTCCATGGCAAGCGCCTTGACCGGGCTGGGGTGCAGCGTGCGGCCGCGGCCCCGGCGCGCGTCGGGACGAGTAATGACGGCCACGACCTCGTGCTCGGAGGCGATGAGCTTTTCTAGAGCCACGACGGCGGGTTCGGGCGTGCCAGCAAAAATCAGTCGCATGTGGGGTCTCCTTTTACGCGTTGAACCAGTCGGAGGCGCGGACCTCAGCCATGGCCTGCTTGCGCACGTCGCCGTGGAGGCGGTCGAGGAAGAGCACGCCGTCGAGGTGATCCGTCTCGTGCTGAACGCAACGGGCCATGAGCCCGGAGACGACCATGCCGACGGGGCGCCCGAAGACGTCGAAGCCGGACACGCGCACCGTTTCATGGCGCACAGTCTCCGCCGAGATATCCGGAATGGACAGGCAGCCCTCGGGGCCGACCTGGAGCATGTCCCCCAGCGGCTGCCACACGGGGTTGACGAGCGCGCCGCGCATCCCCGGCTGCACGTGCGAGCAGTCATAGACGAAGATGCGCTTGGTGAGCCCAATCTGGTTGGCGGCCAGGCCCACTCCACCGGCGTCTTCCATGGTCTCGAGCATGTCATTGGCGAGCCGCTCGAGACTCGAATCAAACGTGTCGAAAGGCGTGGCGATGCTGGTCAAGACCGGATCGCCGTAGATGCGGATATCGCGAATGCTCAAGGTGCTGCTCGTTCTCCTGCGTAATAGTCTTTGGTAATAGACAGTCAAGTGACCAGAATAGTGCACGTCCGGCCCGGAAAGCGCGACGGCCCCGCGCGTTGGCTCGTGCTTCTCGGGGAAGCTCGCGCGACGGCGTGGACTCACGCGGCAACTGAGTTGTTGCCCAATTGCTACCTAGTCGCAGGCTGGGTGGAGCCTGGCTGCTGTGTCGTTGCTGGGGCGGCGAAACAGGAAGAGCCCAGCCAGACGTTGACGCGGGGTTGGCCCGCTCGTCCTTATCGGACGCAATTCCGTGCCGGATTAAACATTAATCGCCAAACATACGCTACGGGAGTAAAAATCAATCGTGTGCAATGCTGGGTTTCATTAACACCAATAACTTGAGAAACAACCTCTTCCGGTTTAACCGATGTTTATGGGGTCTACTTGGATGCGCAGCGGGAGGTCGTCTTTGCGGATGCTGCGCGCGGCATTCGCTTTCCGCAGCGCGGTGCCCAGCTGTGCACGCGGCCCCAGCGGAATGCGAATGAGGACGCGTTGCGCCGGGCCGTACTTCTCCTCGTCATACTGCCCCGGCGGGGTCACTCCGACAGGCAGCGGGACCGGACCAAGGACTTCGGCATGATCGGGAAGCTCAGCGGTGCGTAAGAACTCTTCGAGCGACGCATGGGCGCCATCGACGGCAGCCATGTGGACCGCGGGCGGGAAACGCACTTCACGGCGAGCAGCGAGCTCCGCCTGCGCGGCGCCCACCATGTCCCACCGGCACAGGTAGTCGACGACGGGCAGCTCCGGCTCCGCGGTAATGATCACTTCCCCGCCCTTCATGGCAGGACTCACGAGGGTGACGGCATGCGCCCACGTATCGAGGGCGTCCTCGGTGGCGCGCATATCCTGGCGCCCCAGCAACGCGCCGGGCTCGAGGAGCAACGCTGCGCCGTAGCGCTCCCCGCCCTCCACGTGGGGCTCGGCGCCGGGCGTGGCGATCACAAGCGCCGGCTTAAACGGGATCTCGTCTATCACCTTGTTACCGCCGGAGACGATGATCCGCGTCTTCGTAAACGCACGGCCGAGTTCCTCGGCGGTGCGCTCAGTGCCCAGGACGATGGCGCGGAGTTTGGGCGATCCGCACTCGGTGCACCGGTGCTTGGCGTCGACGCGGCCGCACCAGGCGCAGGTGGGCAGCGAGCCGCGCTCAGGGTCGGAGCCCTGCTGGCTCATGCCCAGTGGGCCGCCACAGTGACGACAGCGAGCGGGGTTGCCGCAGTTGCCACACGAGAGGATGGGCGCGTAGCCCTTACGTGGGACCTGGACTAGGACGGGTTCGCCGCGTTCGAGCGCACCACGGGCGGCTTGGTACGCGGGGCCGGACACGGAGGTCGTGCCGCCGCGCATGTCGCGGGAGATAGTAAGGCCGTAGCGGCCCACCGCGGCAATCTGCGGGCAACGGGCATGCAATGTCGCGGCGCTCGCCACAAGGTCATGAGCCCAGCCAGACTCGACGAGGAGCTGGGTCTCCGCCGTGCGCGCATGGCCGGCGAGGATAAGGCTGGCATGTTCCAACGCGGAGCGCGTTGTGAGAACCTCACGGGCATGCACATAAGGCTTGAGCGGATCGACAAGGTTATCGTCGCCATCGTCAAGGATGACCGCCAGTCGCAGGTCGTGTACAGGTGCGAAGGCGGCAGAACGCGTGCCCAGCACAATACGCGCCTGGCCCTGGAGAGCCGAAAGGTAGCGTCGGTAACGCGCCTGAGGGCCCAAGGAGTTCGCCAACGTGGTGACCTGCTTGGCACCTACGACGGCGCGGAAAGCTGCTTCGAGACGATCGAGGGACTTCTGGTTTGGAACGACCATGAGCACTCCTCCCCCGTCGCGGGCGACCTTCGCGCCTAAGGCCGCGAGCGCGCTGGCCCAATCATCGCCGGGCGCGATCTGCCACGCGGCGCGGGCGACGTTTCCGGCGAGGACGGCATCGACAAAGGATTCACCATGGAGATAAGCGGACCATCCGGACAGGTCAGGCTCGACAGACTCGCCGAGTTCCTCCCATGGCGTGGTGAGATCTGACTCTTCCGCCTTCGCGTGGCGCGGCGGGATTGCCACGCGAATGATATCCGAGCGCGCGCCGCCGTAGCGTTTGGCAAGCGACTCCACGAGAGCAGAGAGTTTCTCCGTATAGACGGGATATGGCGAAACCACGCGGTCGATAAAGCGCAGCGTTCCTTGGAATTCAGTCTCCGCGCCGCGGGCCAGGATGATGCCGTCCTGAAGTTGGCCATTGAAGCGAATGCGCACGCGAACGCCGGGTTGGGCGACCTCGGACTCCGCCTCGTCGACGTAGTAGTCGAACGCCCGGTCCAGGTGCGCCACCCGTAACAACGGCAACACCCGCACGACCGGGTCAACGGCGGCGGGTGTTTTCTTAGGCATAGCGCTCGATTCTAGCGCGTGCGGGGGCTAGAGACCGGCGGCGGCACGCAGCAGCGGCGCACGCGAGGTGTCCTCCCAGGGCAGGGACACATCGGTGCGGCCGAAGTGGCCATACGCGGCGGTCGCGCGGTAGATCGGACGCAGCAGGTCAAGGTCCGCGATGATCTTGTGCGGGCGCAGGTCGAAGACCTCGTTGACGGCGGCCTGAATCTGGCCGTCGGTGAGCCCATTCTTGGCGGTGCCGAAAGTCTCGACGTACAGGCCGACCGGCTGGGAGCGGCCGATGGCGTAGGCCACCTGGACCTCCGCGCGGTCCGCGAGCTCAGCGGCGACGATGGTCTTCGCGACCCAACGCATGGCGTAGGCCGCAGAACGGTCGACCTTGCTCGGGTCCTTGCCGGAGAAAGCGCCGCCGCCGTGGCGCGCCATGCCGCCATAGGTGTCGACGATGATCTTGCGACCGGTGAGGCCCGCGTCGCCCATAGGGCCGCCGAGAATGAAGGAGCCCGACGGGTTGATGAGCAACTTCGTCCGTTCGTCGTAGTAGCGATCGAGGTCGTTGGCCTTGATGACGTACTCGACGACCTCGGTGCGCAGCGGCTCGACGAGCCACTCGCGGTCGACCTCCGGATCGTGCTGGGTGGAGATGACGATGGTGTCGATGCGCACCGGGTTATCGTCTTCGTCGTAGGCGAAGGTGACCTGCGTCTTGCCGTCCGGGCGCAGGTGCGGGACGATGCCCTCCTTGCGCACGGCGGTGAGGCGGCGTGCAAGGTGGTGAGCCGTGGAAATGGGCAGCGGCATGAATTCCGGGGTCTCGTTCGTGGCGTAGCCAAACATGAGGCCCTGGTCGCCGGCGCCGGTCTGCTCGAGGTCGTCACCGGCCTCGCCGGAGCGAATCTCGTCCGCGACATCGACGCCTGCGCCGATCTCCGGGGACTGTTCGCCAATGGCGACGTTGACGCCACAGGTGGTGCCGTCGAATCCGACGTCGGAGGAGATGAATCCGATGTCGACGAGGGTTTTGCGCACGAGTTGCGGGATTTCGACATAGCCCGTCGTGGAAACCTCGCCCACGACGTGGACCTGGCCGGTCGTTACGAGGGTTTCCACGGCGACGCGGGCGTGGGGGTCTTTCTCGAGCAAGGCGTCGAGGATGGTGTCGGAAATGGCGTCACAGATTTTATCGGGGTGGCCTTCAGTGACCGACTCAGACGTAAAGAGTCGGGTCGCGGTCACGGCGTTATTCGTCACGTTATGTGTGTCCTTTGTATAACAGGGGTGAATAGACGGCGCATGGTTCTGGCCCCAAGCGTTGACAAAGGGCAATATTAGACCAAGCGGTCTATCTTGGCAATTAACGCGGCCTACTCCGAGGCAATTGCATTCACGGCATCCAAGATCTGGGCCGCGACCACCTGTTTACTGCCCAGCTCCACAACGGTCGGCTCGGCACCGCGACGCAAAAGCCAGCCCGAGTTCGTCGTCTGGCCGAAGACTTTGCCCACGCCGACCTCGTTCGCCATGAGCACGTCGCAGCCCTTGCGTTCAAACTTCGCGCGCGCGTAATCGAGCGCCGAATGCGTCGCATCGCCCGTCTCCGCAGCGAAGCCGGCGATGACGACGCCGTCTTTGAGCTCACCGGCGTCGCGGCGCGCGACGAGGCCTTTGAGGATGTCCGGATTCTCCACGAGGTGCAGCGTCGCAAGCTCCTCGTCCGCATTCCCTTTTTTCATCTTCGAGTCGGCGACATCCGCGGGGCGGTAGTCTGCCACGGCCGCGGCCATGATGATGACGTCGGCCTCCGGCGCGCGCTCGTTCATGGCGGCGTCCATCTCCCGCGTCGAGCCCACGCGTACAATCTCTGCACCCGAGGGAGTCTCCAACGCGTCCGTCGCGCCAGCGACGATGGTCACGCGCGCACCACGCTGCGCGGCAATTTCCGCCAACGCATAGCCCTGGCGCCCCGACGAACGGTTGCCGATATAGCGCACTGGATCCACGTTCTCCTGGGTGCCGCCAGCCGAGATAAGCACGCGGCGCCCCTCCCAGTCGAAGGGCGTGCGATAGCCGGCGAGCTGCGTGCGGACAAACTCCGCAATCTGGGACGGCTCCGGCAGGCGTCCTGAGCCAGAGTCCTTGCCCGTGAGTCGGCCATGTGCGGGCTCCATGACGGTCACGCCGCGGCGGCGGAGCGTAGCCACATTCTCCCGCGTAGCCGGGTTGTTCCACATCTCCGTGTGCATGGCAGGCACGACAATGACGGGACACGTGGCCACGAGCACCGTCGCGGTGAGCAGATCATCGGCGCGTCCGGCCACGAGACGTGCAAGGACGTCGGCGGTAGCGGGCGCGATAACGACGGCATCGGCATGCTGGCCCACGTTGACGTGCTGGACCTCGTCGACGGCATCGAAGACCGTCGTGGAGACGGGATGGCCGGACAAGGCCTCGAAAGTCGCGGCACCCACGAACTGCAATGCGTTGGGCGTGGGCACGACGCGCACGTCGTCGCCGTGCTCTTTCAAATCGCGCACGAGATGGCAGGCTTTATAGGCGGCAATGCCTCCGGCGACGCCGACAACAATATTTCGAGGTGATGCAGAAGCGGAAGAAGTCACGGGCCAATAATACGCGAAACCCCGCGTCCTGCCCGTGAAAACGGTAAGACGCGGGGTGGTCGCGACGGAGCGAGCGGCTTACTTGCCTTCCTCGTGGTCGAGGAGGCCAGCCTGGATCTCGCGCAAGGCGATAGACAGCGGCTTCTCGCCCGGCTCCGGGGTTACCAGCGGGCCGACGAACTCGAAGACGCCGTCGTCCTGCTCCTGGTAGTAGCTGTTGATCTGTCGCGCGCGCTTCGCAGCGAAGATTACCAGCGCGTACTTGGAAGAGACCTTCTCCAGCAGCTCATCGATCGGCGGGGCGGTAATGCCCGTGGGCGGATCGAAGACCGGCTCGACCTTGGCCTCGTTGTTCACGGCGGTCACGTTAGTCACATGCACCTTTTCGTCAATTGTGGTTGTGAAAGAATTCTTTGGGCAGTCTCCGCAGCTTAAGCGGACTGTCCTTGCAGGATAGCACTGATAGCTGCGACGGCGTCATCGAGATTTTCGTTGACGATGACGGTGTCGAACTCATCTTGTGCCGCCAGCTCCTTGCGGGCTGTCTGCAGCCTGCGCTCAATGACCTCCGGCGTTTCCGTACCGCGGCCGGTGAGGCGCTCGACGAGCACCTCCCAGGACGGCGGAGCCAGGAAGACAGTGTGAGCATCGGGCAACGCAAGCTTGACGTTGCGTGCACCCGCCAGGTCTACTTCCACCAGCACGGGACGGCCGGCCGCGCGGGCCTCCGCCACAGGGCCTGCCGGCGTTCCAGAACGCTGCAAGCCTCCGTGAATCTCTGCCCATTCCAGCATGGAGCCGGAATCGATCTGAGATTGAAACTCCTCCGGAGTAACGAAGAAGTAGTCGACCCCATCGCGTTCGCCGGGACGGGGCTGGCGCGTCGTCATGGACACGCTGAAGTAGAGCTGGTCTACGTCGTTGCGCAGGCGCTGGACCACAGAGGACTTACCCACGCCGGCAGGGCCCGCCAAAACGACGAGCTCACCGTGTGTTTGTGCTCCAGACACTTCTGCCTTCTTCTAGGTCCGGGGCTTAGGACTCGTAGCCGAAGTGCTCGAGCAGGGCACGACGCTGGCGGTCGCCCAGGCCACGCAGACGGCGGGTCTGAGCGATCTCGAGGTTGTCCATGATCTCCTTGGCCTTGACCTTGCCGACCTTCGGGAGAGCCTCGAGGAGTGCGGACACCTTGGTCTTGCCGATGATCTCGTCGGTCTCGGCCTTCTCCAGGACCTCCTTGAGGTTGGTCTCGCCGCGCTTGAGTGCTGCCTTGAGCTCAGCACGAGCCTTACGGGCCTCAGCGGCCTTTGCGAGTGCTTCCTTGCGCTGCTCGTCAGTCAACTTAGGGAGTGCCACTTCGGTATCCTCCGATATTTCTAGGTGATTAATGGGTCTGCTTGGCGCTACAGGCGCCGAAGTTCTCGGTAAAAACTGCCTCTCAACGGGGGCAACTCGTGCGAGTTACACCCATGGAAGCATACCGACTTCTGGCAATCCTAGCACCGGTTTTGTTCCTGCGGCGATAACAGGGCCGAACGCGCCGCCACGAGTGCGACGTTTCAGCACGTCATCGCGCTGCGTGTCATAAAGTACCAGCACAACGGCCTAAGGATTAAATCGAGCTGGGATTTTCACAAGAAAACTCCCCTACCTGCGTAAATACTCCGGCCCGAAAACGCACGAAGAGCCCGGATGGCCTGCATCCGGGCTGCTCAGGACGGCAAAAATTCTAGGTCTGCGCGCTAAACTCCGCGGCTTGGTTGCGCACCGCGTCGCGCAGCGCGTCAACGCTCGGCCCTTGTCGCAGGACGGAGCGCGAGACGTTGGCGAAGCCCAGCTCCGGCGCGGCCTGGGTCATAGCAAGCACATCGCTTGCCGATGCCCCCTGCGCGCCGACGCCCGGCAGAAGCACCGGGCCGCCCAGGGCGTCGAGGACCGGCGGGTGCGCGAGGGTCGCGCCGACGACGACACCGACGTTGCCGGGACGGCCAGCAGCCGTGTGCGGCGCGTTATACGTAGCCGCCTCGTCGACCATACGCTGGGCGATGGTGCGGCCGTCTGAGTCCGTGATGGACTGCAGATCGACAGCCTCCGGGTTCGACGTCGCGGCGAGGACGAAGACGCCGCCGCCTACGCGCTCGGCCGTCTCGAAGACCGGCGCCAGCGCGCCAATGCCGAGATACGGCGAGACCGTCACCGAGTCTGCGCGCAGCGGCGAGGTCTCCCCCAGCCACGCATCCGCGTAGCCGGCCATGGTGCTGCCGATGTCGCCGCGTTTGGCGTCCGCAATCGTGAGGCAGCCCGCGTCGCGCAGGTCCGCGAGCGCGCGCTCGAGCACCGCGAATCCCTGCGAGCCGAAGCGCTCGAAGAACGCGACCTGCGGCTTGACCACTGCGGCCGTCTCGGCAAACGCCTCGACACACGTCTGCGTGAATGTGCGGAGGCCATCGACGGTGTTGTCGAGGCCCCAGGCCTCGAGCAGCTGAGCGTGCGGGTCAATGCCCACGCACAAACGCCCACGCTCGCGGCCAGCGGCGACGAGACGCTCACCGAACGTCGCATCGCTGCGCGCCACCTCGCTGCGCTCGGTGACGGAGTTATTTGGCTGGGGCATGCTCAAGCTCCTGGAGGGAACGCACGGTGAGGTTGCCCTGGCGCAGGGCCTCAATGCCCTGGACCGCGGCCGTGACGCCCTGGACGGTGGTCACGCACGGGATACCAGCCGTGACGGCAGCCGTACGAATCTCATAGCCGTCGTGACGAGCGCCCGCGGAACCAGCCGGGGTGTTGAGCACCAGGTCGATGTCACCGGAGAGGATCTGGTCGCGAATGGTGGCCTTGCCCTCTGGGTTCTCGGAGACCTTGACCGCGACCTCGCACTCGACGCCGTTGCGGCGCAGCATCTGGGCGGTGCCGCGGGTGGCGACGATCGTGAAGCCCATGAGCGCCAGGCGCTGAATCGGGAAGATGAGCATGCGCTTGTCGTGGTTGGCGACGGAGACGAAGATGGTGCCCTCGGTGGGTAGCGCGCCGAACGCAGCGAGCTCGCCCTTGGCGTAGGCCGCGCCGAAGTTGTCGGCCAACCCCATGACCTCGCCGGTGGACTTCATTTCCGGGCTAAGCAGCGTATCGAGTGGCTGGCCATCCGGGCGGCGGAAGCGGTTAAACGGCAGGACGGCTTCCTTGACCGCGATGGGGTGCTCGAGCGGGAGCGAACCGCCGTCATAGTTCTCCGGCAGCATACCCTCGGCGCGCAGCTCCTTGATGGAGGCACCCATCATGATGCGCGCGGCAGCCTTCGCCATCTGCACGCCCGTCGCCTTCGAGACGAACGGCACGGTCCGGGAAGCACGCGGGTTGGCCTCGATGACGTAGAGGACGTCATCCTTGAGCGCGTACTGAACGTTCATCAGGCCCTTGACGCCAATGCCATGGGCCAGGCGACGCGTGGACTCGCGGACGGTCTCAATGTCCTCCGGGCCGAGCGTCATCGGCGGCAGCGCACAGGAAGAGTCGCCGGAGTGAATGCCGGCCTCCTCGATATGCTCCATAACGCCGCCCAGGTAGACCTCGTCGCCGTCGCACAGCGCGTCGACGTCGATCTCGATGGCGTTATCGAGGAAGCGGTCGACGAGCACTGGGTGGTCCGAGGTGATCTCGGTGGCACGTTCGATGTAATCGTGCAGGGAGGCCTCGTCGTAGACGATCTCCATGCCGCGGCCGCCCAGAACGTAGGACGGGCGCACGAGCACCGGATAGCCGATTTCGGCGGCGACAGCCTTGGCCTCGTCGAAGGAGGTGGCGGTGCCGAACTCCGGTGCCGGAAGCTCCGCACGGCTCAGCACCTGGCCGAATTCGCCACGATCCTCGGCGAGGTTGATAGCGTCAGCCGTGGTGCCGACGACCGGGACGCCAGCCTCGGTGAGCTTCTCCGCCAGGCCCAGCGGGGTCTGTCCGCCGAGCTGGACGATGACGCCCGCGACGGTGCCGGAGGAAGCCTCCGCGTTGTAGACCTCCATGACGTCTTCGAAGGTCAGCGGCTCGAAGTAGAGGCGGTCGGCCGTGTCGTAGTCGGTAGAGACGGTCTCCGGGTTGCAGTTGACCATGACGGTCTCGTAGCCCGCACGGGAGAGCTCGAGGGCTGCATGGACGCAGGAGTAGTCGAACTCGATACCCTGACCAATGCGGTTCGGGCCAGAGCCCAAGATGATGACCTTTTCACGGTCGCGCTGCTCGACAACTTCGGACTCGGCGTTCGGGTCGAGCTCGTAGGCCGAGTAGTGGTACGGCGTCTGCGCCTCGAACTCACCGGCACAGGTATCGACCGTCTTGAAGACCGGGCGAATGCCCAACGACCAGCGCAGGCGACGCACGCCGTCCTCGCCCGCGAACTCGGGGCGCACGGCGGCAATCTGAGCGTCGGACAGACCCATGTACTTGGCCTCGCGCAGGAGGTCTTCATCGAGCACGGGGGCACCGGAAAGCCGCTCGCGGAAATCGACGAGGGCCTTGAGCTCGGCAAGGAACCACGGGTCAATCTTGGAGTGCTCGAAGACCTGCTCGACGGTCGCGCCCAGGCGCAGGGCAAGCTCGACGTCGTACATGCGGCCCTCGGTCGGGGTCTCGAGGTCCTTGAGGACGGCCTCGATGTCGGTGGCACGGTCGCCGGCGAAGTACTCGTCCGAGCGGGTCCAGAAGCCAGCCATCTTGGTTTCCATGGAACGCATGACCTTGTTGAGGCCCGCAATGTAGTTGCGGCCGATGCCCATGGCCTCGCCCACGGACTTCATGGTGGTGGTGAGCGTGTCGTCCGCACCCGGGAACTTCTCGAAGGCGAAGCGCGGAGACTTGACGATGACGTAGTCGAGGGTCGGCTCGAAGGCGGCCGGGGTCACGCCGGTGATGTCGTTGGTGACCTCGTCGAGGGTGTAGCCGATGGCGAGCTTGGCGGCGAGCTTCGCAATCGGGAAACCAGTGGCCTTGGAAGCCAGCGCGGAGGAACGGGACACGCGCGGGTTCATCTCGATGACGATGATGCGGCCGTCGTCCGGGTTCACGGCGAACTGGATGTTGCAGCCGCCGGTATCGACGCCGACGGCGCGAATAATGGCGATGCCGAGGTCACGCATCTTCTGGTACTCGCGGTCCGTGAGGGTCAGCGCCGGGGCGACCGTGACGGAGTCGCCGGTGTGAACGCCAAGGGCGTCGACGTTTTCGATGGACGCGATGACGACCACGTTGTCGTCGCCGTCGCGCATGAGCTCGAGCTCGAACTCCTTCCAGCCGAGAATGGACTCCTCGATGAGCACGTTGGCTTCCGGCGAGGCGGCCAAGCCGCCGCCGGCAATGCGGTCGAGGTCCTCGTTGTTAAAGGCCAGACCGGAGCCCAAGCCGCCCATGGTAAACGACGGGCGAACGACGACGGGCAAGCCCAGTTCCTTGACGGTCTCGTGGACCTCGTCCATGTTGTGGCACACGCGGGAGCGCGCGGACTCGCCGCCGATGGAGGCCACGATGTCCTTGAACATCTGGCGGTCCTCGCCGCGTTCGATGGCCGGAATGTCTGCGCCAATGAGCTCGATGCCGTACTTGTCAAGGATGCCAGCACGGTCGAGCTGGATGGCCGCGTTGAGCGCCGTCTGGCCGCCCAAGGTGGCGAGCACAGCGTCGATCTTGTGGCCCTCTTCGATTTCCTTCTGGAAGACCTTCTCGATGTAGGCCGGATCGATGGGCTCGATGTAGGTGTGGTCCGCGAACTCCGGGTCGGTCATGATGGTGGCCGGGTTGGAGTTGATGAGCGTGACGCGCAGGCCCTCTTCCTTGAGGACGCGGCAGGCCTGGGTACCGGAGTAGTCGAACTCGCAGGCCTGACCGATAACGATCGGGCCGGAACCGATGACCAGGACGTGGTTGATGTCGTTGCGCTTAGGCATGAATTTCTTTCTCTTCCCTTTTTCCTGGTTGCTTACTTGTGGTCGTCCATGAGCTGAATGAACTGGTCAAACAGCGGGTTGGCGTCGTGCGGGCCGGCGGCGGCTTCCGGGTGGTACTGCACGGAGTAGGCCATGCCGGACTTGAGCGCCACACCTTCGACGACGTCGTCGTTGAGGCAGGTGTGCGTCACGAGAGCCGGGCCGAAGTCGGTGTCGAACTCGGCGCCGCCGGCGGGCTTGCCCTCGCCAGCCGGGTTTTCGAGCGCGAAGCCGTGGTTCTGTGCGGTGATATCGATGGTGCCCGTGAGGTGGTTCTTCACCGGCACGTTGATGCCGCGGTGGCCGAACTTGAGCTTGTACGTGTTCAGGCCGAGTGCGCGGCCCAGAATCTGGTTACCAAAGCAGATGCCGAAGAACGGGGTGCCAGACGCGAGGATGTCGCGGGTGATGGCGACCATCTCGTCCGCGGTGGCCGGGTCACCCGGTCCGTTGGAGATGAACACGCCGTCTGGGTTGTACTGCTTGATGTCCGCGTAGGGCGTATTCGCCGGAACGACGATGGTTTCGATGCCGCGCTGGGCGAAGTTTTTCGGCGTCGAGGTCTTAATGCCCATGTCATAGGCGACGACGGTGAACTTCTTCTCCCCCTCCGCCGGGACGGTGTAGGGCTCATTGGTGGAGACGTCCTCGGCCAGGTCGAGACCCGCCATGGACGGCTGTGCCTTGACCTCGGCGAGCAGCTCGTCGACGGGGCGCTCGGCGGCCTCGCCGGAGAATACGCCAGCGGCGATGGAGCCGAAGTTGCGCAGATGGCGCACAAGAGCGCGGGTGTCGATGCCGCGGATGCCGACGATGCCCTGCTTCTCCATCTCCTCAGGCAGCGTGCGCGCCGCACGCCAGTTAGAGACACGGTGTGCAAGGTCGCGGATAACGAGGCCGGCGACCCAAATCTGCGAGCCGTGCGACTCGTCGTCCTCGTCGTTCCAACCGGTGTTACCAATCTGCGGCGACGTCGCGACCACGATCTGGCGGTGGTAGGACGGGTCGGTCATGGTCTCCTGGTAACCGGTCATGCCGGTGGTAAACACTGCCTCGCCGAGCGTGGTGCCAGTCTTACCAAAGCCGAAGCCGCGGAAGACCTTGCCATCGGCAAGAACGAGCACGGCGGGGATAGGAGCAGAAGTCAAGGTTTCATCCTTTGATGTTGCGGTCTGTGGTGTAGATGGGGTGGTGCTATTCATTATGGTCTCGTTGCGCTTACTCGGCAGCGGATTCCTCAGCAGCCACGTCGTACGTGAGCGTGCCGCGCAGGAAGGTGTGCGTGACGCGGGCGTTGAAGTTCTCGCCGGCGTACGGGTTGTTCTCGGCCTTGGATGCGAGGTGCTCGACGTCCGAGGTCCAGGGGCGCTGCGGGTCGACGATGGTGAGGTTTGCCGGCTCGCCCACCGCGATCGGGCGACCGTGGCCCGGCAGGCGGGTGATTTCGGCCGGGCGCTCGGACATGACGCGAGCGACGAAGCGCCAGTCGGCCAGGCCGGACTCGACGAAGACCTTCGCGATGACGGCGAGCGAGGACTCAAGGCCCAGCATGCCGGGCTTGGCGTGCTCGAACTCCACGCACTTGTCTTCCGAGCCGTGCGGCGCATGGTCCGTGGCGACGCAGTCGATGGTGCCGTCGAGCAGCGCGTCGCGCAGCGCGAGGGTGTCGTGCTCCTCGCGCAACGGCGGGTTGACGCGGAAGAGTCCGTCGTAGTCGACGATCTTCTCGTCGGTGAGCATGAGGTGGTGCGGGGTGACCTCGGCGGTGAGCGGAATACCCTGGCCCTTCGCCCACTTGAGCAGCTCCACCGTGCCCGTCGTCGAGGCGTGGCAGATGTGCATTCGATTGCCGTAGTCGCGCGCAAGCAGCGCGTCGCGCGCCACGATGGATTCCTCGGCGACGCGCGGCCAGCCACGCAGGCCCAGGCGTGCGGCGACCTCGCCCTCGTGGGCGGCAGCACCTTCGGTCATGCGGGAATCCTCGGCGTGCTGCGCGAGCAGGACGTCCTGGCCCTTGGCGTACTCGAGCGCGCGGCGCATGATCTGCGGGTCCTGGACGCACTTGCCGTCATCGGAGAACATACGGACCTTGGCGTCCGAGTTCTTCATCATGCCGAACTCGGTGATGGTCTTGCCTTCGAGGCCCTTCGTGATGGAGCCCACCGGGTGGACGTCGCACACGCCGAGCGCCTGCCCCTTGGCCCACACGGACTCGGCGATGATGGGCTGGTCCATCACCGGCATGGTATTCGCCATGGTGAATACGGCCGTGAAGCCGCCCTTGGCCGCGGCGCGAGAGCCGGTCTCGATGGTCTCGGTGTCCTCACGGCCCGGCTCGCGCAGGTGCACGTGCATGTCCACGAGGCCCGGCAGGAGCACGTGACCCTCGCCGTTCACGACGCGGTCTGCACTCGTGTCCGCGTCGGCGTTCACGGACTCGATGACGCCGTCACGCACGAGCACGTTAACGGGCTCGCCCTCGCCGTACGGACGGACGTTGGAGATAAGCAGCGTGCCGGCTGCAGGTGCGGACTGGTGACCGGTCGCCGGGAAATTCTCAGGTGAAGTCATAATCTACTGAACGTCTTTCTGTACTCGAACCGGCTAGAAGCCAGCATTCTCGCCGTTGGCCAGGAGGGTAAACAGGACGGCCATACGTACGTGCACGCCGTTGTTGACCTGCTGCAGGACAGCGGAGCGCGGTTGATCCGCGACCGCGTAGTTGATCTCCATGCCGCGCAGCATGGGACCTGGGTGCATGACAATGGCGTGGGCCTGCATCTTCTTCGCACGGTCCTTGGACAGGCCATAGAGCGCCGCGTATTCGCGGTGGGACGGGAAGAAGCCGCCGTTCATGCGCTCGGCCTGGACGCGCAGCATCATGACCACGTCGGCATCGGCAAGCTCGGCGTCGAAGTCATAGGAGACGCGCACCGGCCACTCCTCCACGCCAAACGGCATCAGCGTAGGCGGGGCGACGAGGGTGACCTCGGCGCCGAGCGTGGTGAGCAGGTCGACGTTGGAGCGCACGACGCGGGAGTGGAGGCAATCGCCCACGATTTTGACGCGCAAGCCTTTGAAGGAGGCGGCATCGGAAAGCCCCAGGCGCTGGCGCATGGTGGTGGCGTCGAGCAGAGCCTGCGTGGGGTGCTGGTGAGCGCCGTCGCCGGCGTTGATGACGGACGGGCCATCGCCGTTGGGAGCGACCCAGCCAGCGAGCTGCTTCGCCGCGCCCGAGGACGGGTGGCGAATGATGATGGCGTCCGTGCCAATCGCCGCAATAGTCAAGCCGGTGTCCTTGAGGGACTCGCCCTTCTTCACCGACGAGCTCGCCACGGAGATATTGATGACGTCCGCTGACATCCACTTGCCGGCCGTCTCGAAGGAAGAACGGGTACGCGTGGAGTTCTCATAGAACAGCGTGTAGACCGTGCGCCCGCGCAGGGTGGGCAGCTTCTTTACTTCGCGGCCGTTGATGGCCTCGCGGAAACGGTCGGCCTCGTCCATGAGACCTAGGATCTCGTCTGCAGTGAGGTCCGCGATATCGATGAGGTGCTTCATTTACTTATCCCCTTCTGCGTTGCGCGCCAAAACCACCGCATCGCGGCCGTCAATAGCCTCGATGAGGACGGTCACATCCTCGTCGCGGGCCGTGGGAATATTCTTGCCCACGTAATCGGCGCGGATGGGCACCTCGCGGTGGCCGCGGTCGACGAGGCAGGCGAGCTGGATGATGTCCGGACGTCCGATGTCGCGCAGGGCATCGAGTGCTGCGCGGATGGTGCGTCCCGAATACAACACGTCATCGACAAGGATGACCGTGGCGTTATTAATGCCGCCGTCGGGGATCAGCGTGGGGCGCAACGCGCGGTGCGGCTTGCCGCGGAGATCGTCGCGGTACAAGGTGATATCGAGTGCCCCGGCCGGAATGTCCACCCCCGAGAATTCCTTGATTTTTTCAGCCAAGCGCTCCGCCAACGGCACACCACCAGAGGGAATGCCAAGGAGCACGACGCGTGGTGCGTCGGACGAATCGAGCGCCGTCTTTTCAATGATCTGGTGCGCGATGCGTGCAACGGTGCGCGCGACGTCATCCGAGCTGAGCAGCTCAGTTGCGTCCGCGGTAGCGTTATCAACACTCATCGTGACCTCCTTCCCCGCCTCACAGTGCGGTCTTTAAAGGATGCCTATATACGTGTGTCCTCAAATCGAACGACTCCAACTCTAGCACCCACCCGCCGTAATGGGGGTACCTCGGCTAGAGTGGACGGAGTTCTTACGGCGCCGCCGCGCGTCCTGCCTACCCAAGGAAGAATCCACCCCGTTGAGTTTTGAGGCTTCCCACGTCATCGACGCACCCCGCGAGCTCGTGTGGCAATGGCACACCCGCCCCGGCGCCTTAGCGCGTCTTGTCCCGCCTTTCTTGCCCATGACCCCGCGCCGCCAGGCCGAACGGCTCTCCGATGGCACCACTGTCCTGGGCTTTCCTGCGGGTCTCACATGGGTCGCGCGCCACGATCTCTCCCGCTACCAGCGCGGCCGCAGCTTCGCCGACGTGTGCATCAACGCGCCCATGCGCAAGCTCGCGAACTGGCGTCACACCCACACCTTCGCGGACTTTGAGACGGGCAGCGCCGCCCTGCGCGGCGAGCGCACACTCATCACCGACACCGTCGACACGCGTATTCCGGCCTCGGCGCTGGCGCCGATGTTTGCCTACCGCCAGCGCCAGCTCATCGCGGACTTCGACTTCCTCGCGCGGGTGCAAAGTATCAACGGTGCGGCCCGCCCGCTGACCGTCGCCATGACCGGCTCCCGCGGCGCCGTGGGTCGCGCCCTCACGGCACAGCTCACCACCGCCGGTCACACCGTCATCCAGCTCGTGCGTTCCAAGGCCAAAGAGGGCCAGCGCCTCTGGAATCCCGCGGATCCTGCACCCGATCTTCTCGCGGGCGCCGACGTCCTTATTCACTTGGCCGGCGAGCCCATCTTCGGCCGCTTCAACGACTCCCACAAGGCCGCCATTCGTGACTCCCGCGTCGGTCCCACGCGCAAGCTCGCGGAGCTGGTCGCCCGCACGCCGTCTGTCAAGACCTTCGTCTCCGCCTCCGCCATCGGCTACTACGGCCCGGACCGCGGCGATGAACTCCTCACCGAGTCCTCGGACTCCGGCGACGGCTTCTTAGCCGAGGTCTGCCGCGACTGGGAGGCCGCCACGGCGCCTGCTGCCGATACCGCCCGCGTCGTCCAGGTCCGCACCGGCGTCGCGCTCACCGGCAACGCCGGGTTGCTTCCGCTGCTCCGCGCGCTCTTCCAGACGGGTCTGGGCGGCACCTTCGGCGACGGCGACTTTTGGCTGAGTTGGATCGCGCACGACGACCTCACCGATATCTACTTCCGTGCCGCGATCGATGATTCGCTCACCGGCCCCGTCAACGCCGTAGGCCCCACACCGGTACTCAACCGCGACATGGCACATCTGCTGGCGAAGGAGCTCGGCCGGCCCGCTATCATCCCCATCCCCACCCTCGGCCCGGCCCTTTTGCTCGGCCGCGAGGGTGCTCAGGAGCTGGCGCTGGCGAACCAGCGCGTCGCGAGCGAGAAGCTCTCGCCTGCGAACCACACGTACCGCTTCGAGACGATGGCCGCAGCGCTCGCCCACGAACTCGGCGGCGAGGAACTCGTCGCGCTGCCTGCCGTCTAAGGCCGCTCGCCCCGCCACGCGCCCGCATGCCTTAAGCTGGTGGGCGCACTTTAAACTACTTATGTAAGGACTCACGTGACTTCACCCGAGCAGAAGATCCTGCCGGATACCGAGGTATCCCCCGCGACGGTTGCCCGTATCGCAGAGATTTTTGACCAGCAAGGACTGCAGTACCGCACCGAGGAACACCAGCACGAGGACGGTTCGACCGTCGAGGTTTTCCGCTCCGGCTTCGCGAATACCGCGATTGCCATGCAGGTGCGCGAGGACACCCTCATCATCGACTCCATCTGGCGCGGCCAGGTACCGGTTTCTGAGGGCCCGACCATCCTCACCCACATCAACCAGTGGAACGCCGAGCACTTCGCGCCCACGCTGCGCTTCTACGAGGGCGGCGCGGACGAGAAGGCACTCGTCGTCTCCGCCGTGCGCGAGCTCACCGTCTCCGAAGGCGTGTCCCGCAATCAGCTCGGCGCCTTCGTCATGTCCTCGCTCAACTCCATTCTGGACGCGTGGACCTTCATCGAATCGCAGTACCCGCAGCTCGTGACCTGGGAGGAGCACCAGCATGACTAATCAGCAGACCCTCAACCCGGAGGATCCGAACTCGTTGCCCATCGTGACGCTCGAGCGCGTCATCGACGCCATGGCGACCTTCGACGTCACCCTCGACAAGATCGAGGGCCGCGACGACTCCGCCACGGCGAACCTCAACGGTCTGCCCTGCCTGTTCGCAGTGCTCGACTCCGTCCTCATCGTCCGCTGCGACGTGCAAACGGACGCACAATTCTCGCAGGCGGACGCCGGTCTCTTCCTCGCCGCCAACCAGATCAACTCGGTGCAGATGGGTGCCCGCGCCGCCATCACTGATTTCGACGACTCGCTCGTCGTGCGCACCGAGCGCGACATTCCCGTCGCCGCCGGCATGAACGACACGCAGCTCGCCGCCGCCCTCAAGGCCGCCGTCGACGGCGTCATCGGCGCCCAGAATGCCATGGTCGCCGCCGCAGAGGAGATGGCGAAGCTCGGCTCCGAAGCCGCCAATCAGGCCCAGAACGGCGAATAGCAATGGCCTCCAACGCTCCGTCTCACGCGGCCGACACCGAGGTACAGCCCGTCAACAACCACCGCCTCGTGGAGATCTTCGAGCTCCTCGGTGCAGATTACGTGCTCGTCTCGGCACCCAACGACTCCGAGGCTGACCCCGAAACTGACACGGATGCCGACGCTGCGGCCGCGGCGCCGGAGGACGAGCGCATCGTCCTCCAGACCGGCCTGCCGCATCTCACAATCCACTTCGACATTCAGGATGACACCCTGAGCGCCTTTGCGACGTGGGAGGGCCGCTTCGACGCGTCCGCGGAGGAAACCGTCGCGCCCTTTATTGCGGACTTCAACTGGCAGATGGTTGCGCCGACGCTGAGCTACACCTTCAGCGACGGTCAGGGCAAGCACCCCACCGAGCAGATCGTCATCAACGGCAACCGTGCGATGGCCATCGGCGAAGGCCTGAGCCGCAACCAGCTAGGCACGTTCATCCTGAGCGTCTTTGGCAGCTTCTCCGCCGCTTTTGAGGCCGTCGCGCAGGCCTTCCCCCAGGCCGTCACGTGGAACGAGGAGGACTAGTTCATGACTGATGCAACTCAGCAAGCACCAGAGTTCGAGAACCCCTACGAATTCTTCTCCCACACTGACCTTCCCGCCGTCACCCTCGAGCGCGTCATTGCCTCGCTCAACGAGGACGACTTTGGCGCCGTCGCCCACCCCGATGCTCCGAATATGGCCATCGCTCAGCGCAACGACCTTGACTGGGTGTTTAGCATCACCGACGAGCTCGTGCGCGTCGAATGCGTCTTGCCCACCGAACTCGACTTCGCCGAGATCGCCCCGGTCTTCCACGTCATCACCAACGAGCTCAATGCCGCCGCCTTCGACGGCCGCGCGCTCGTGGGCGACGTGGACGGACACGCGGAGCTGCGCGGCGACGCCACGTTCACGGCCGGCCCGGGCATGAACGATGATCAAATCTTCCACACACTTAACTATGCCGTCGTCGCGGCGCAGGAAGCACTGCTGGGCACGCTCGACAACTTCAACGAATTCGCCCGCACCGTCCAGGAGTGCGACGCCGAGTAATACGCACGCCCGGTCACACGCTCAGCCAAAAAATCCCTTCAGCACATATAAGCCCCGCCCGCCGCACCGAGCGGGCCTGCTCTATGTCCTGAAGGGATATGTGCCGCCTAAGACTCCTCGATACGCGTGCGCTCGGACTCCGGTTCACAATCCGCCGCCGCCCCTGGCAGGTCGAGATGGCGCAGCACCTCGACGATGAGGAACATGAGCGCCATGCGCGCGTACTTCTTATTGTCCGTGGGGATGACGCACCACGGCGCGTGGTTGGCATAGGTACGTCGAATGGCGTCCTTATAGGCGGCCATGTACTCATCCCACTAAGCGCGTTCCTCGACGTCGGACGGGTCGTACTTCCAGAACTTGTCCTCCCGCCCGGTGCGCTCGAGGAGGTTGTCTTTCTGCGCCTTCTTCGACAGGTGCAGGAAAACCTTAATGATGTGGACGCCGGACTTGACGAGCTCACGTTCGTAGTCCTTGATGGCCTCGAAGCGGCGGTCGATCTCGTCTTCATCACCCCATGTGTGGACACGCTGGATCAGCACATCCTCGTAGCGCGATCGGTCAAACGCGACCACGTGGCCCGGCTTGGGGTCGTGCTTGAGGATGCGCCAGAGAAAGTCGTGCTTCATCCCTTCCTCGGTCGGCTTGCCAAAGCCCACGGAGTCCGTGCCCTGCGGATCAAACGTATTGAACACGTGGCGAATGACACCCCCTTGCCGGAGGTGTCCATGCCCTGCAGAATGACGAGCACCGAGGGGGCCTTCTCCCCGTAGGCACGACCATTGGCGTTGAGCTCCTCGTCGTAGTGACTGGGGCGCGCGGCCAGTTCGTCCTTGTCTCCGTCAAAGCCCGGCGTGGAGCCCGGATCGACGGAGGACAGCTCGAAGTCCTTTCCGGCGCGCAGCGCTAGCGCGTCGGCAATCTTAAATGTCGACATTCCCCCACTGTTCGCGTGAGCCCTTCCCTTCTGCCTCGAATCACGCTACTATGTAATACATAGTAGTTGGCACAGCAAAGGAGCTTGCATGGCAGATACACAGCTTCGCAAAGGCGTACTGGAACTCATCGTGCTGCGTTCCCTTCACGTCAGCCCCGGCTACGGAGGCGCGCTTCTCGAGCGGCTCAACGCGCAAGGGCTCGAGGTCTCCTCCGGCACCCTCTACCCGCTCCTCGCGCGTCTGAAGAAAGCCGGATACCTCACCAGCCGCTGGGAGGAATCCCCCAGCGGGCCACCACGCAAGGTCTACGTCGTCACCGACGCGGGCCGCACTCAGCTCGCCACTCTCACCGCCGAATGGCAGACCCTCACCACGAACGTCGACACCATCCTGAAAGGACAGTAACCATGAAACTCTACGATCCCACCACCCACCGTTTCCTCGGTATCCCGGCTGACTTCTCGGGCTTTAGCAACCCCGCCGCGCGACTCGGAGCTTTCGAGCCCGAAAACCCCAAGCTCCTCGTCCCGCGCGCCGCGGGCATCGGGTGGGACTTCAACGTCGGTGCCATCGCAGCGCGCCTCGGTCTCATCCGCCCTGACGACTCACTCCCCGATCTCGAGGCCCACATCCCGGCCACCACTATCGCCGTCCTGCGCGGCGCACCGTGGACGCTCCTCGCCCTGAGCACCGTAGCGGCCCTCCCCGCCCTCAAGGACGGCAGGCCGCTTCCCCGGAAGTGGTCCGCCACCTTCGCCCCCAAGAAATGGACGAGCCCCGCCCGAGCCACGCTGAGCACCATCGTCCCCGTCGCAGCCGTCGCTGGCTTCGCCGAATGGACCACGCGTCGCGACAACAAGCTGGATGTCACTGGCAGCCTCCTCGCGACCACCCTGGGTGCCATGTCCCTGCTGCTCACCTTCGCCGCCCGCCAGGCTGCCGATGCCCCCGCTACCGCCCGCGCGCTCAGCGCCGCCGGCACGCTCGCCATCCCCGTCGTCGAGGTCGCGGGCTTCGTCGCCGTCATCAAGTCGGCGCTCGCTCAGGTCGACCGCGAGCTCAAGCGCCCAGCATCGTCCGAAGCTGCGGCGTAAGGCCCACGCATTCGACGCGCGCCGCTGGCTTGTAGTCGGCGGCGCGTAGCCTTCCCCGTCGCACGGGCCTCGGCTCACCTTCCGGCCCGCACGGTGCGGTCTCCCCGTCGTCCGGCAACAACTCGTAGCCCAGCTTGCGCGAGACGCTTTCCGATGCCGCGTTCCCCACGACCCAGCCACTGGCAATGCTGGCCGCTCCCAGGTGGTCGAAGCAGAACTGCGCGACGGCATGGCGCACCAGCGTTCCGAAGCCTTGTCCTTGGAACCGGTGGAAGACCCACGAGCCCGTCGAGACCTCGTGCGTATGCGCGAAGTCGCTGCTACGCATGTCGACGACGCCAATAGGCTCGCCGCCCGCGGTCACCAAGAAGTCGAGCGACCACTCTTCGGAGCTCAAGTTCGCGCGGTTGGACCAGCGATGCTGCGCCGAAGACTGCGGCGAATTATGGAAGGCCCACGGAAACGCGTGTTCGGGCACATCGTCACCGTAGACGTCGTGGACGCCCACGCCCGCAATACGCGCGACGTCTTCGTCGCGCAGGACGCGCACAACAATCTCGTGCCGGTCATCGCGCGCCGCGATGCGCAATCCAAACGGCGGCCACATGTCCACCAGTGCAGCTTCGGAATCAACAGTCATGCGGTACATCGTACTGCGCGCACCACTTCGGAAAAGCGAAAACCCACGCCATGGGGCGTGGGTTCGGCTCACAGCCGGTTACTTCTCAGCGTCGTCCTCGTCGAGCGGAGGGAACTCAGGATCCCCGAACTCGTCGAGCGGCTGCGCCTGCGCAGCCTCGTGGTCGGCCGGGGCTTCGCCCTCGGGGAAGACCGGGGACGCGGGGGCATCGGCAAGCTCGGCGTCCTCGCCGAGACCCGACTCGTTCATTGGGTTCGACAGCGAGCGCGACTGGGCGATGTCGTCGAGGACGGCATGCACGTAGGGTGCCGCCTTGTCCGTCGAGTACTCGCTGGCGAGCTCGACGCCTTCGACGATGGCCGTCGCCGTGGGCACATCTGGGTTAAACAGCAGCTCCCACGCCGCGACACGCATGATGGCGCGGTCCACGGCCGGCAGGCGATGGAACTCCCAGTCCTCCGAGAGGAAGCGGGCGATATTCTCGTCGATAATGTCGAGTTCCTCGGCCGCGCCGCGGACGATCTCTGCCGTGTACTCCGCGATGGGAGCCACGCCGGACTCCTTGTCGCGGGCAAGCTGAATGCGGTCCTCCACGATGGCGACGGGATCGATATCGCGATTCTCGGCCTCGAAGAGGATGTCGGCCGCGCGGCGACGCGCGCGGTAACGTGCGGTATGTCGCTTGTAGTTGATGTCGCGCGACTTCTCTTTATCACTCACAGCGAGAGGATGCCTTAGTTGTTGACGCGGGAGAGGTACTCGCCGGTGCGGGTATCGATCTTGAGGACGTTGCCGATCTCGATGAACAGCGGGACCTGGATCTCAGCACCGGTCTCGAGGGTGGCCGGCTTCGTGCCGCCCGAGGAGCGGTCGCCCTGCAGGCCCGGCTCGGTGTGCTCGACCTTGAGGTCGACGGAGATGGGCAGCTCGCCGAAGAGGATCTCGCCCTCGTGGAAGGAGACCTGGACCTGCATGTTCTCCAGCAGGAACTTGCCGGCGTCGCCGAACTTGTCGAACGGAACCTCGAACTGCTCGAAGGTCTTGTCGTCCATGATGACGTAGTTGGAGCCATCGTTGTACAGGTAGGTCATCGTGCGGCGGTCGACCGTGGCGGTCTCGACCTTGACGCCCGCGTTGAAGGTCTTATCCGTGACCTTGCCGGTGACGACGTCCTTGAGCTTGGTGCGCACGAACGCAGGGCCCTTGCCCGGCTTGACGTGCTGGAACTCGATGATCTGCTGCAGCTTGTTGTCCATCTTCAGGACAAGGCCGTTCTTAAAGTCGGTGGTATCAGCCATGGAAGGTTTTTCTCCTGGGGTTTTACGAATAGATGGGCGTGTGAAAACAGTGTCTAAGCCTACCACCGCGCACGGTCCCAGCCGGAATGGGACCCGCGCACGGGACGCGGTAATTAAATCTCGCGCAGATCCTTGGGGTACTGCGTAATGATCTGCGGCGCGCCCGAGGTGATGATAAGCGTGTCCTCGATGCGCACGCCGCCCTTGCCCGGCACGTAGATGCCCGGCTCGATGGTCAGCGTCATGCCCTCGGCCAGCTCGCCCGTGCCGGTCTTCGCAGCGTACGGCCCCTCGTGGACGTCGAGACCCACGCCGTGGCCGGTGGAATGGACGAAATACTCGCCGTAGCCTGCGTCCTCGATGACGGTGCGGCTCGCGGCGTCGACGTCGACGAGCTTCGTGCCCGGCACCGCGGCGCGCACGCCGGCCAGCTGCGACTCGAGCACGACGTTGTAGATTTCCTTGGCGAAGTCGTTGGCCTCGCCCACGACGAAGGTACGCGTGCAGTCCGAGTTGAAGCCTCGGAGGTGCGCGCCGAAGTCGATGGTGACGAGGTCGCCGTTTTCAATAACGCGGTCGTCCGCGCCGTGGTGCGGCTTCGCGGAGTTCGGACCGGAGGCAACGATGGTGTCGAAGGACACGCGCTCCGAGCCGAGGGTGCGCATGCGGTACTCGAGATCCGCGGCGACCTGGCGCTCGGTGCGTCCCGCGGCGAGCTCGCCCGCGTCGATGAGCTGGGTGAGCGCCGTGTTGGCCAGCTCCGCGATCTCGGTGAGGCGGCGCAACTCGTGCTGGTCCTTGACCAGACGGATTTCTTCGATAACACCGGTGACGGGCACGAGCGTGATATCGGAGGGCGCGGCTGCGGTGAGCTTTTCCAGCTGGGAGACGGAGACGTAGTCCGCCTCGTAGCCCACGCGCATGGGGCCGGTGAGGGTCTTGAGCAGCTCCTCGCCTACCGCGCGGCCCAGAATGGCCTTGAGATCCGGGACCTCCTCGGCGATCTGCGTGGTGTAGCGGCCGTCCGTCGCCATCGTCGCCGTGAGATCCTTGCGCAGCAGCAGGCCGCCGTTGGATCCGGAAAAGCCGGACAGGTAGCGCACGTGCGTGAGGTGGGTGACCAGCATGGCGTCGATGCGCTGGCCGGCGAGCTGCGCGGCGAGCTTGCGGCGACGGTTACTAAAACGGGTATCAGCCAGGGCCATGGTGGTCTCCTCTGTCATACAACGGCCGGGACCCCAGCGCGTGACGCGCGGGGTCTCGTGCGGACGAAACGAACGCCCTCTATGGTAGCCCGGTCCACGGCCGGAAATGCTCGATTGGGGGTAATTGACGCCGCGCCGCTGCGCCTACGCCGACTGCGCGAAGTATTCGAGCGCCGCGAGGTAGCCAAAGGTGCCGAGACCCGCGATAACGCCGCGCGCAATCGGTGACAAATACGAGAAGTGACGAAATTCCTCGCGGGCTTGGACGTTGGAGATGTGGACCTCGACGAAGCCCGCGCCGTCAGCAATCTCCGCCAGCGCGTCACGCAAGGCGACCGAGGTGTGGGTAAAGCCGCCGGGGTTGATGATGACGCCCGCCTTCGCGTCCGCCGCGGCGTGGACTCGGTCGATCAAGGCACCCTCGTGGTTGGACTGGAAAAACTCGACCTCCAGGCCCAGCTGGGCGGCGCGGTCGGCGACCATGGCCTCCACGTCCGCGAGCGTCGTCGAGCCGTAAATCTCCGGCTGGCGCTTGCCCAAGCGGTTGAGATTCGGTCCGTTGAGAACGACAATCTTCATGAATTCTCCTTTACTCCGAAATGGCCTCGTACGCCGCACGCATCTCATCCTCGGTGGCGTCTTCAATGCGCGTCGTCGCGCCGATATCCGTGAGCGCGACGAAGCGGATATGGCCGCCGCGGTTCTTCTTATCGTGCGTCATGCCGGCGTAAAGCTCCTCGAAGTGGCCGCCCTCATACGTCGTGGGCAAGCCTATCGCGGTCAAAATAGCGCGGTGCGTTGAGAGCAGCTCAGGCGTAATAAGCCCGCGCGCCGCCGAGAGATTCGCGATAAACATCATGCCCACCGCGACGGCGTTGCCGTGGCGCCAGGTGTAGTGCTCGCGCAACTCGACCGCATGGCCAAAGGTGTGCCCGTAATTGAGCGTCTCGCGCAGGCCCGACTCCTTGAGGTCCTGGCCCACGACGTGCGCTTTGACGGTAATGGACCGCGTGACCAGCTCGGGCAGGAAACCGTCCACGTCGAGGCACGCCGCCGGATCCGCGAGATAACGCTCGATGATGACCGGATTGTGGATGAAACCGGTCTTAATGATTTCCGCTGAGCCAGCGCGCAGCTCGTCCTGGGGCAGCGTGCGCAGGAGGTTAAGGTCCACGAAGACCGAGTCCGGCTCATGGAACGCGCCCACCAGGTTCTTGCCGGCCGCCGTATTAATGCCCGTCTTGCCGCCCACCGCCGCGTCGACCATGGCGAGCAGCGTCGTCGGCGCCTGGATGACCTTGATGCCACGCATCCAGCCAGAGGCCACGAAACCAGCGAGGTCCGTCGCCGCGCCGCCGCCCAGGCCGATGAGCGCGTCGGCGCGCGAAAAATTCGCCTCGCCCAGCTGGTCCCACAGCTCGCCGCACACGGCGAGCGTCTTACCCGCCTCCGCGTCTGGGATGGGCAGGAGCAGCGGCGTGACGTTGAGCGATTCCAACGCCGCAGCGATCTGGCGCGCCGCCGCCGCAAGCGCCGGCTGGTGGACGATGCCCACGTTATGCGCGCCGATGGTGCGCACCCGCGCGACGATATCGTTAGACAAATCGTGGCCAATGCTCACCACATAGGGGCTCGGGCCGTTAACGGCGACGGTGTCCTGGATCATCAATTCTCCTTAGAGGCTTTCGAGGAAGCTCAAAATATCGCCCACCACTTGCTGCGGCGAGCGGCCGTCAGTGCGCGCGCGGAAGTCCGCGACCTCCCGGTAGTACTCCGCGCGGTCCTCGAGGAGCTGGCGGTAGTGCGCGACGGGATCTGCAGCGGCGAGCACCGGCCGGGTGTTCTCGTCGGCCGTGCGGCGCGCGCCTTCCTCCGCGCTCACGTCGATGAGTACGACGGTCATCGCCTCGAGCAGATCGCGGTTGGCCTGCGAGATGACGGCACCACCGCCCAGCGACACCACGCCGTCGGACAGCAGTGCCTTGGCGACGTGCTTTTCCTCCAGCTTGCGGAAGGCCGGCTCGCCGAGAGCTGCGAAAACCTCGCCACAGGTGCGGCCCTCGGCGGCCTCGATGAGCGCGTCCGAATCCACGAACTCACAGTTGAGCGCGCGCGACAGGCGGCGGCCGATGGTCGACTTGCCAGCCCCCGGCGGGCCCACAAGCACGACCCGCGGACGGTGACCGAAGTAGATGGCCTTCTCGACGGTCTCCGGCCCCGCGGCCGTGACCTCATCCGCGACAGGCTGCGGGCTATTGAGTCGGTCGGTCATCTACTCTCCCTCCGGAAAGCTCAGGCGCTTAGCGACATACTCTTGGTACGCCGCGATATTGCGCTTCGTCTCGGCGAGCGAATCCCCGCCGAACTTCTCTAGGACCGCTCGCGCGAGCACGAGCGCCACCATGGCCTCGGCCACGACGCCGCCGGCAGGCACCGCACACACGTCGGAGCGTTGGTGAATACCGCTCGCAGCCTTACCCGTGGCCATATCCACGGTCTTCAGCGCGCGCGGCACCGTCGAAATCGGCTTAAGGCCCGCGCGCACGCGCAGCGTCTGGCCATTGGTCATGCCGCCTTCCAGGCCGCCCGCGCGGTTCGTGAGGCGCGTGACGCCGCCCTCCGCGCGCACCATTTCGTCGTGGGCCTCGGAGCCGCGGCGGCGGGCTTCCTCAAAGCCGTCGCCAATCTCCACGCCCTTGACGGACTGGATGCCCATGAGCGCGGCCGCCAGCTGCGCGTCCAGGCGATCCTCACCCGAGATATGCGAACCCAGCCCGATGGGCAGGCCGTCCACGATGACCTCGACGATGCCGCCCAGCGTGTCGCCCTGCTTCTTCGCCGCCTCAATCTCGGCGACCATGGACGCCTCCGCGCTTGCCGATGCCGCCCGCACCGGCGAAGCGTCGATAGCCTCCAGGTCAGCGAAGGTAGGGGTGGCATCGGAAGGCTCAGACGCCCCGATGGAGATGACGTGGGAAAATACCTCAACGCCGAGGGTCTCGCGCAGGAAATTGCGCGCGACGGTAGCGGCCGCAACGCGGGCGGCGGTCTCGCGCGCCGAGGAACGCTCGAGGATAGGGCGCGCGCCGTCGTGGTCATACTTGACCATGCCGGCGAAATCGGCGTGGCCTGGGCGCGGGCGAGTGAGCTTGGCGCCGCGGCCCGACTCCATGGCCTTAGCAACCTCCGGATCGTCCATGTCCAGCGGTGCCGGGGACATAATCGTGGTCCACTTGGGCCACTCGGTGTTGCCGATCTGGATGGCGATGGGGCTGCCAATCGTCTTTCCGTGGAGGATGCCGGTGAGCAGCGTGAGCTCATCCTGTTCAAACTTCATACGCGCGCCGCGGCCATAACCCAGACGACGGCGGGACAGTTGCAAGGCAATCTCTTCTTCAGTGATGGGAACGCCAGCGGGCATGTGCTCAATCATCGCGATGAGCGCCTGGCCGTGGGATTCTCCGGCAGTAGTCCAACGAAGCATGCGGATTATTATCGCACGCCGCGCGGGCACATGCTGGCACTAGGTCGCCAGAGCCTTTAAATTCATATGCCTTGTGGCCCCCACATACCCCATGCGACGACGCTGCCCGCCGCAGCGAGCATGCCGGGGCCATGCGCGGGAGCGGGATCACCCGCGCCAGCCCAGTGCCACCGCGCCGCCTGCGCGACCAGCGTCGCAACGTTCGCGAGGAAGACAGCCGCAAGCACGCCCGACCACCCCGCTACGTGTGCCACCGCGATGCCCAGCGGTAGCGCAAGCTTGATATCCCCGCCGCCGATGCCGCCCCGGGCCACCCCCAGCGCCAGATACAGTCCCGCCCACGCGCAGCCGGCGAGGCTTATCCACGGCAGAGCGCCAGCCGCAGCGGGCAGCGTGAGCCACGCGGGCAGCCGGCGCTCGCGCACGTCGAAGCGCCACAACGCGGCCGCCCAGGCCACGACGATCATCCCCACGAGTCCACCCCACATGCCGCCCGATACTAGCGGCCCCGAGCGTGACGCGCAGGCTTAGCCGATCTGCAGCACGCTGCGCAGCTCGGCGAACGCCTCAGACACGACCGCGTGCGTCACGGTGCGGCCTTCCTTGGTGCGCGTGAGCAGGCCGGCCTCCGTGAGTCGCTTAAGGTGATGAGACACCGTGGGCTGCGTCAGGCCGGTGAGAGCAACGAGGTCGCCGACGCTCATGGGCGCGCAGCCCGCGTCCGCGATTTGTGACAACAGGCGCAAGCGCGTGGGATCAGCGAGGAGACCGAAGAGCGCGGCAAAGCGCGCGGCGTCAGACTCCTCGAGGAGCCCCTCACCCAGGCTGCAGCACGGTTCAGAGAAATCGCGAAGAGGAATCTCCAGGGACGAATTCATACTCCCATTTTATATTGACGTCATAAACTATGAAAATTAAAATTAATATTTACTCACATCTATACTAATAAATTTGGAGATTCATGCCACGGCTCTCATTCCTTGACCGCTTCCTTCCCCTGTGGATCCTTCTTGCCATGGGGCTTGGGCTGGTGCTCAGTCGCGTCGCACCCGGCCTCGCCGCGTGGCTCGACGGCGCCAAGATAGGCACGATTTCGCTGCCCATCGCGCTCGGCCTGCTCGTCATGATGTATCCGCCGCTGGCGAAAGTGCGCTACGACAAGGCGGGCGGCATCGTCGCCGATAAGAAGCTCATGACGCTCACCATCGTCCTCAACTGGGTGGCTGGCCCGACCTTGATGTTCGCGTTGGGTTGGATCTTCCTTCCGGACCAGCCAGAGCTGCGCACGGGGCTTATCATCGTCGGTCTCGCGCGCTGCATCGCGATGGTGCTCGTATGGTCCGACCTCTCCTGCGCTGATCGCGAGGCCACCGCCGTCCTCGTCGCCATTAACTCGCTCTTCCAAGTCCTCTTGTTCGGCGTCCTCGGCTGGTTTTACCTCCAGATTCTGCCGAGCTGGCTGGGCTTGTCTACCACGTCCGCGGATTTCTCCTTCTGGGCCATTGTGCTCTCCGTGCTCGTCTTCCTGGGCATCCCGCTGCTCGCTGGCGTCGCCTCGCGGCTCATCGCCGAGCACACCGCTGGCCGCGAGTGGTACGAAGAGCGCTTCCTGCCCGTCGTCTCCCCACTTGCGCTGCTCGGACTGCTCTACACCATCGTCGTGCTCTTCTGTCTCCAGGGTGAGTACGTCATGGCGCAGCCCTGGACCGTCGCGCGCGTCGCGCTGCCGCTGCTGTGCTACTTCGTGGTGATGTTCAGCGTCGCACTCGTCGCGGCCCGGGCCGCGGGCATGCCCTACGATCGCTGCGCGTCCGTCGCGTTTACGGCGGCGGGCAATAATTTTGAGCTTGCTATCGCCGTGGCCATCGGTACTTTCGGCGCCGAGTCCGGCCAAGCGCTCGCCGGTACAGTGGGCCCGCTCGTCGAGGTGCCCGTGCTCGTCGCGCTCGTCTACTTCATGCGTTGGACAGGGCCCAAGCTCTTCCCCGCTGACGCGACGTTGCCGCCGGCGCGCGTTTAGCCGCGCTTCTTCAGCGCTTCGAGGAGCGCGTCCACCATCGCTGCGCGCGGCGCCGAGAGCCCGGTGTACTGCTCGAATTGGCTGAAAGATTGGTGCGCAAGCATGATGTGCCCTCCCACCGTGGGATAACCGTCCGCCGCAGCGTACGCCATGAGCGGTGTGGGTAGCGTGTCGTAAATGACGTCGAGCACCGGCGCATGGCTAAGCGCCTCGAGGTGGTCCGTGAGTACAGCGGACGGCACCGTCGAGACGATGACGTCAGCCTGTTTAACGCGCGCCCGCAGATTGTCGGCGTAGCTCACAGGGGTGAGGTTGAGTTCGAGGGCATCGGCAAGCTTGGCAAACTCTGCCGTGCGGTCCCGGCGGTTGAGGACATCGATGTCGCGGTAGCCGCGTTGCGCCAAGCCCCACAGTGCCGGGCGGGCCGTGCCACCGGCCCCAATGACCAGTGCCCTGCAGCCCGTACCGGGCTCGTCCCCCATAAGCTCAGCCAAGGCGCCGGCGATACCCTCGGTGTCTGTGTTGTCCGCGCGCCAGCCGCCGCCCTCAAGGCGCACGAGCGTATTTGCCGAGCCCATAAGCCGCGCGCGGTCGGTGACCTCCGTCGCGAAGTTGAGGGCGGCGAATTTGCCGGGCATCGTCACCGAAAACCCCCGGAAGTCCGACTCGGACTCCCCCACGCGCTCCGGCAGCTCCTCGGCGGTGGTCTCGAAGCGCTCATAGCTCCAGTCGTCGAGCCCCAAGGCCGCGTAGCCCGCGTTGTGCAGGACGGGCGAGAGCGAGTGCGCGATGGGGGAACCAAGAACGGCGGCGCGGGGCATGGAAAGGGCCTTTCACTAGGACGAACGTGAGCGGCAGACTGCGAAGGGTTCCGGCGAGAACCTACGGTTCCGTATCCACAGTCTGGATCTTTGCCCATTATATTGGGCAAGAAAATCGGAGTTATCCACAGGCGCACGGACGGAGCGTTGCCGCGATATTGACGCTGGCCATAGCGTCGCAGGCATGGCTATCTCTTATGTTGAAGCAACCACGATTGGCGTCGACTCTCTCCGCGACCTCGTCGGCCTCGAATCTAAAGACCTCCGCGCCCAAGGCGTACCGAAGACCGATGCCTCCGATGGCGTAAAGCTCGCCCACATCTACTGGGGTCCGACGCACGCGACGCGCTTACAGCGCAAGGCTCGCGATGCTGCGCGCACCCGCAGGCATACCGTCAAAACGCTGAAGAAGATCGAAAACCACGTCAAAAAGGCGAAGAAGACGCCCGACCGGCTGCGCGTGAAACTCTGCGATACGCCCGCCGAGAAAATCGACGAGGTGGCCGCGAAATGGCTGCCCGCGCCGGAGAAGAAGCCAACGGCGCGCCACACGTACCGCAAGGACGGCTGGCACAAGCTCGTCCTCGACACGAACGAGCCGTGGCTCATCGACTTGTTCAATCTTCTACCCGGAGTAAACGAATCCGGGCCGCAGAATTTCGATAACCTTTTAGAGGGATTCAAGGCGCTTACCGAGGGCAAGGCCAAAGACACCGTGCCCGGGCGTGCGGCGCATATCGTCATCACTCTCGATGATGTTGAGGAAATCCTCAACGGAACCGCAGGCGAGAAGAAGTTTCGCGCCACGGACGGGACGGTGCGCACGGGCAAACAGCTCGTCGAGGAGAAGCTGCTCGGCGCGGGGCTTGTCACGCTGGCCACCCGGTGGAACGAGCCGGTGGATTGCTACCGGGTCACGCCGCTGTTCAATCGGAAGCAAACCGCCATGGCGTGGGCGCTATGGCCGCAGTGCATCCACCCGGGCTGCAAGGCACCTGCCATGAAGTGCCAGCGCGACCATCTCATCGCGTGGGCGAAGGGCGGAATGACGAACGCGTCGAATCTCGTGCCGCTGTGCGCCCACCATAACGGCAAGAAAGCAGACGGAAACTCCTATTTCCGAGACGATGATGGCGTGCTGTGGTTTGTCACACCGTACGGCAAGCGCATCGAGTGCACGGTGGACTAAAACGACAAGCGCCCCGCCCGCGGAGTGCGGACGGGGCGGCAAGCGGCAGCGTTACTGCTCGGCGTCGCCTGACGCGCCGGCGCCTTCGGCCTCGCGCTGCGAGTCCAGAATGCCGGAGTTGATGGCGCGGTCGACGTTGGTCAGGTGCTCATCGTAGTTGTTGCTGAACACCGTGGTGCCCTGCTCGTCGACGGTGACGAAGAACTTCCAGTCGCCATCAGCCGGGTTCTCCATGGCCTGGATGGCCTCTTCGGACGGCGACGCGATCGGAGTATCCGGCAGACCGTCCTTGGCGTAGGTGTTCCACGGGGTCTCGCGGGCGCGGGCCTCGTCCGTCGTGGCGAGTTCGACGTCCGCGAGGTCATAGTTAACCGTGGAGTCGAACTCGAGGCGCATGGGCTCGGCGAGACGATTGAGGATGACGCGGGCGACCTTGTCGAACTCGCCGGCCGGTGCCTCGCGCTCGACGAGGGAGGCTGCGGTGAGCAACTCGTAGGGGCTCAGGTTCATCGCCTGCGCGCGCTCCACGATATTGGTCTCGTTGTACTGCTTCGTCGAACGCGTGATGAGGTCGGTGAGGATCTCCTGGGCCGACATGTTCGGGTCCAGCACGTACTGGCCAGGGGCGATGAGGCCCTCAAGGCGCTTCGGGTCGTTGCCGCGCGCACGGACGGCGTCGAGTGCCCACTCCGGGGCACCGAGCTCGGCCGGGTCGACGTTGGCCGCGACGCGCTCCAGCTCTGCCTTGTCCACGCAGGAACCGTCAGAGCAGGAGACCTTGGAGATCTTCGAGTAAATGCCGTAGCGGATATCGCCACCGACGACGACCACGTCGCTGAGCGTGAGACCGCCGGGCACGTCGAGCATGTCCACCTTGTTCTCGTCGTTGAGCAACGCGGATACCGCGGACTTCGCGCTCATCTCCTCCTGGAGGTGGAAGAAGCCGGGCTGAATCTGCGAGGCCATTGGGTTGTTGGCGACGGCGGTCTGGAAGGACTCCTCCGAGGCGACGACGTTCTTCTCCACAAGCTGGGGTCCCAGCTGCGACATGGAGCTGCCCTCTTCGACTTGCACGAGCTGCGTCACGCCGTTGCCCTCACCTTCGTAGTCTTTAGGCACGCCGAGATCGCGCAGGTTATGCCACGCGACATAGCCGATCGTTCCGACGATCAGCACGATGGACGCGACGAGCACGGCCAAGCCGTTTTGGCGTCGCTTGACGTACTTCGGTTCCATGCGCTTGCCGATGCGCTGTTCGTTGCGGCTCACTGAAGCTTCAATCTCCTCGTTTCCGGGGGTGCCGCGGCCAGGCGTCGCGCCAAGCCGCGGGCGGGGATTTAGTCCGCCAAGGCGTTAGCGCGGCCGTCTAGCCACGACTGCAAAATCTCTACCGCCGCCGCTTGGTCGATGACCGCGCGGCCCTTGCGCTCGCTCACGCCAGACGCACGCAGTGCATGAGTCGCAGCGACTGTGGTGAGACGCTCGTCCGCCATGCGTACGGGAGGTAGAACTTTATCCATAGTGGCACCTGCGGCCAGCCTACGGCGGATGCGAAACGCGATTTCTTTGGCATGTTTCACACTTTTTGACCCATTGGCGTGCAAATCACGGGGCAAACCGACCACGACTTCCACGACATCATAGTCCTCGATGAGTTCGAGGATGCGGTCGATGTCGCCTTTGTCGCGGTCCTTGAACCCCGTCTCGCGCGGCACGGTCTCCACGGGCATGGCGAGCTTCGCGTCACGGTCGGACACGGCGACACCAATGCGTACCGTGCCCACGTCGAGCGCGAGGCGGCGGCCCTGGCCCGGGTCGTCGACGCCGGGCGTATCGGGTTCGACTTTCGCCATTGGCTTAGAGCGACTCGACGTAGCTCTTGAGGGCAGCGAAGCCCTCTTCGATGCCGGCGGCATTGGAGCCGGAGCCCTGCGCCATGTCCGGCTTGCCGCCGCCCTTGCCGCCGACGAACTCGCCAAAGCGCTTGACGAGGTCGCCGGACTTGACGCCGCGGGCGATGGCGGCATCGGAAGCAGCGGCGATGAACGGCACCTTGGCGCCGTCCTCGGCAGCGAGGAGGATGATGGCAGCCTCGTCGCGGACACGGTTGCGAATCTCCGTCGCGACGGTACGCAGGTCCTTGCCGGACGTGCCCTTGGGCAGGCGCGCGGTGAGCACGCGGAAGCCGTTGATGTCACCGGCGACGGCGAGGAACTCCGCAGCCTTCGCTGCGAGCTGGGCGGAGCGCAGGTGCTCGATTTCCTTCTCCGCGGCCTTGAGCTTCTCTGCCAGCTGGGCGACGCGCTCCGGCAGGTCCTCGGTCTGGACCTTGAGCTCGCGGGAGACGCCCTCGATAAGCGCGGTCTCCTTGGAGTAGTAACGGAAGGCGTCGAGACCCGAGTAGGCCTCGATACGGCGTGCACCGGAGCCCACGGAGGACTCGCCAAGCACGGAGACCGGGCCGATCTGAGCCGTGGCGCCGACGTGCGTGCCGCCGCAAAGCTCGAGGGAGAACGGGCCGCCCATCTCAACGACGCGGACCTTCGAGCCGTAGTTTTCGCCGAAGAGCGCCATGGCGCCCATGGCCTTAGCTTCCTCGAGCGAGGTCTCGATGGTGTTGACCTGGAAGTTCGCGTCGACAGCTTGGTTGGTAATCGTCGCGATTTCCTGCAGCTGCTCCGGGGTGAGCTGCTCGGTGTAGTTGAAGTCAAAGCGCAGGTAGCCCGGGCGGTTCATGGAACCGGCCTGGACGGCCGTGGGGCCTAGCACCTGACGCAGGGCGGCGTGGATGAGGTGTGTGGCGGAGTGCGCCTGGACGGCACCGTGGCGCCACTCCTCGTTGACCTCCGCCGTGACGGACTGGCCGAGGTCTAGGCCGCCAGCCGTGACGGTCGCCTTGTGGACCCACAGCTTCTTGCCGATTTTCTGAACGTCGCCGACCTCAAGCAGGGTCTCGCCCGCAAAGAGGCGACCGCGGTCAGCCATCTGGCCGCCGGCCTCGGCGTAGAGCGGCGTCTGGTCGAGGATGACCTCAACCTCGTCGCCCTCGGAGACCTCGGTGACCTTTTCGCCGCCGCGCAGCAGGCCGATGACCTTTGCGTCGGAGGTGAGCTCCTCGTAACCGGTGAATACGGTCGGGTTGTTATCGACCCACTCGCGGTAGATGGACAGGTCCGCATGGCCGTGCTTCTTGGCCTGGTTATCGGCCTTCGCGCGGCGACGCTGCTCGCCCATTGCCTCATTGAAGCCGTCCATGTCGACCTCGAGGCCGGCCTCATTAGCCATCTCGAGCGTGAGGTCGATGGGGAAGCCGTACGTGTCGTGCAGTTCGAAGGCCTTGTCGCCAGAAAGGACCTTTGGCGTCTTGGCGCGTGAGGTGTTCTTAAGTTCCTCGACGGCCTCGTCGAAGAGCTTCGTGCCGGACTCGAGGGTCTTGAGGAAGGCCTTCTCCTCGGTGACGGCGACTCGCAGGATGCGTTCGCGGTTGTCTGCAATCTCCGGGTAGGACGGCGTCATGGTGTCCATGATGGTGTTCATGAACTGCTCCAGCGTGGCGCCCTTGGCACCCAGCAGGCGGGCGGAACGCACGATGCGGCGCAGCAGGCGGCGCAAGATGTAGCCGCGGCCCTCGTTGGACGGGGTGACGCCGTCGAGGATGAGCATCATGCCGGTACGGGAGTGGTCAGCGATGACGCGGAAACGGATATTGTCTTCCTTCGGCGCGCCGTCCCCGTACGTGGAGCCGGTAAGCTTCTCCGCCTCGTCAATGACGGGACGCAGGAGATCAGTCTCGTAGACGTTGTCCACGTCTTGGAGGATGCAGGCCACGCGCTCGATGCCTAAGCCGGTATCGATGTTTTTCTTCGGCAGCGGGCCCACGATCTCGAAATTGCCCTTGCCGATGCCCTCGCCGCGCTCATTTTGCATGAAGACCAGGTTCCAGATCTCCATGTAACGGTTATCGTCAGCAATGGGGCCGCCCTCAGCACCGTATTCCGGGCCACGGTCGTAGTAGATTTCAGAGCACGGGCCGCACGGGCCGGGAATGCCCATGGACCAGTAGTTGTCCTCCATGCCCAGGCGCTGGATGCGGTCTTCGGGCACGCCGATCTTGTCGCGCCAGATGTCGCGCGCCTCGTCGTCGTCGAGGTACACCGTCACCCACAAGCGCTCCGGGTCGAGGCCGAAGCCGCCGTCCTCGAGCGAGCCGGTGAGCAGCTCCCAGGCGTGCGTGATGGCGCCTTCCTTGAAATACTGGCCGAACGAGAAGTTGCCAGCCATCTGGAAGAACGTGTTGTGGCGCGTCGTAATACCGACTTCCTCGATGTCGAGGGTGCGCACGCATTTCTGGATGGACGTCGCCGTGCCGTTGGGAAACGGCGGGTTCTGCTGGCCCAGGAAGTAGGGCTTAAACGGCACCATGCCGGCGTTGACGAACAGCAGGTTCGGGTCGTCGAGGATCAGCGAGGCGCTGGGCACGGCCTGGTGGCCGGCTTTGACGAAGTGCTGGGTAAAGCGTTCCCGAATCTCATGGGTTTTCACGTCGCAAACATCCTTATGTGCGGTAGCGTCAGCGGGGCGCAGCGCGCCCCTGGGTTTAACTCGCACAACTTTACCCGCTCCCCGCACATCGGGCGGAACCGGGGCGCGCAAACGCGCCGCTAATTTTTCCCGCGAATGAGGTTGCGCAGCCGCCCCAGGTAATCGCGGATGCGCGACTCGGCGCCGTGATTGGTGGGCTCGTAGTAGACCGCGCCCGCCAGCTCGTCCGGCAGATACTGCTGCGCGACGACGCCGCGCGGGTCATCGTGCGGGTATTTATAGCCCACCGCGTGGCCGAGCTTTTTCGCGCCTTCGTAGTGGCCGTCGCGCAAATGGGGCGGGACGTGGCCGATCTTGCCCGCGGCGACGTCCGCCTGCGCGGCGGAAATCGCCGCGATAACCGCGTTCGACTTCGGCGCCGTCGCGAGATGAATGGTCGCCTGCGCGAGCGGAATGCGCGCCTCGGGCAGACCGATAAGCTGCGCCGCCTGCGCCGCCGCGACGGCCGTGTGCAGCGCCGTGGGATCCGCCATCCCGATGTCCTCAGACGCATGCACCATAAGCCGCCGCGCAATAAACCGCGGGTCCTCCCCCGCCTCAATCATGCGCGCGAGGTAATGCAGCGCCGCGTCCACATCCGAGCCACGGATGGACTTAATAAACGCGCTCACGACGTCGTAGTGCTGGTCACCGTCGCGGTCATAGCGAACGACGGCGCGGTTGACGTTGTCCTTGATCGTCTGCGGGGTGATCTCCCCGCCGTCCGGCACAGCCTCGGCCGCGGCCTCCAGGTAGGTCAGCGTGCGCCGGGCGTCGCCGCCCGCCAGCTGGACCAGCTGGTCCAGCGCCTCTTCTGTAGCTCCCACGCGCTTGCCGATGCCCCGTTCGTCCTCCAAGGCCCGCCGCGCCAAGGTTTTCAGATCCTCCGGCTCCAACGAGTTGAGCTGGAGCAGCAGCGAGCGCGAGAGCAACGGTGCCACGACCGAGAACGACGGGTTCTCCGTCGTCGCGGCGACGAGCAGCACGGTGCGGTTCTCCACGGCGGCAAGCAGAGCATCTTGCTGCGTCTTGGAGAAACGGTGGACCTCGTCGATAAAGAGCACGGTGCGTCGGCCTTGGATGAGCTCTTGGCGCGCGTGCGTGATGACCTCACGGACTTGCTTCACGCCCGAGTCGAGCGCGGACAACCCCACGAAGTTCTGGCCCATGGCCGACGCAATGAGCGACGCGATGGTCGTCTTGCCCGTGCCAGGCGGGCCGTAGAGGATGACGGAGGCCTCGCCGGAGCCCTCAACGAGGCGGCGCAGCGGCTTGCCCTCGCCGAGCAGATGGTCTTGGCCGAGCACCTCGTCGAGCGTGCGCGGGCGCATGCGCGCGGCGAGCGGGCTGCCTGCATGCGTAGCGAAGAGATCGCGGCCGGGGCGGGGCGCTGCGCCGGAGGGAGCATCGGCAGGCTCGCCGAAGAGGGATTCCTGCGCCATATCAGTACGTGGATGGCGGGAGAAGGCGTGCGGCGACGGTCTGCGCGAAGACGGAGACGGCCAGGCATTCGTCGGTCTCGCACTGCGCGGCGAAGCGGCCGAGTGCCTCGAAGGTCTCGAAGAGGTCCTGGCGCACGAGCAGTTCGTCCTCGCTGAAGTGGCCCTCGTCCGGGCTGCGGAGGATGGACTCGCGGTTTTCCGTGTCGAGGATGTCCTCGCCGCGCGCGAGCGCGAGGATGCCCTCCAAGCTATCGGCATAGAGCATGGTCACCGAAGACAATGCCCAGCCGATGAGCGAGGATACAAGCAGGCGGTGGAGCTTGCCCTCGTCCGCGTAGCGTGGCCAGGTCTCCGCGATTTCGCGGGCCCAGGCGCCGACGAAGACGTCGGCCTCCTCGTTGGAGATGGGGCGCGAGAAGAGGAACTGCGGGAATCCGGCGATGACACACGCGACGTCGAATCCGACGTTGCGGAAACCGGCCCACTCGTAGTCGAGGAAGTAGATCTTGTCGCCGACCACGATATTGTCCGGCGAGAGATCAAAGGGCGTAAACGCGCGGGAGCGGCCGGACTGCTGGATCTCGGTGGCGTGCGTGGCCAGCTCCGTGAACTCCGCGGGCGGCTCGAGACCCGCGTCGCGCAGGAGGTCGAGGCCCATGAGAATAGAGCGCTGCAGTGCATCGTCTCGCTTAACCTGGTTCTCGCGGTACTCGGGGTGTTTGTGCAGCATCCGCGCGAGCAGCGCCTCATAGTCCTGTTCGCGGCTGGCGGTGCCCGCATGCATGAGGCCGAGCTGCTCGCCGAGCAGGCGCACAATTTTGATGCGTTCCGCGTCATCGGCGGTGCGCAGGCGATCGACGAGGGTGTCCGCGTCGCCGATGTCGGTGAGCACGACGATGCGCTGGTCCATGTCATAGGCCAGCAGCACCGGACCAGGGCGCACGTCCTCGGGAAGCGAGGTCGTGAACTGGTAGGCAACGACCTCACGCATGAACGCCGAGTCGTCGATGGCGTGGCCCGTGACGGGCATGTGCTTGACCACGACGGAGCGGTGTGGAAGGAACGCCGACGAGGACAGCCGCGCGCGGACGACCGTGGCGTTGCCCGAGCCGCCCAGCAGCTCGACGTCGCCAAGGTCCGGCGTACCGCCAAAGCGCCGCGCCAAAAGGTCGCGCGCAATGGCGACGACGCGATTGACGTCAAGGTCTTCTTGGGGAGCGTGCGGTGCGCCTAGCGCGCCATCGCGCGCGGCACTACCCGTCGCTGCGTCCATGGTCTCTACAGCCTCCTGCACGAGTGCGTGCGGCATGGATGCGCACGCGAAATAGAAAGTCTTGGCGGCGCGGCCGCGTGGGCCGCGCCGTGGGCATGGGCTCAGGCTACCTGCGACCGGTGCGCGTAAAGCACGCCGGTCCGCAGCAGCCGAAGCCTCGACAGGCTCGCCTTAAGCCTGGGCGGCGTCCTTCTTCGCCTTCTCCGGCTTGAAGTCCACGCCGGTCTCCTTACGCTGCGCGGCCGGAATCGGTGCCGGGGCATCGGTAAGCGGGTCGACGCCGCCGCCGGACTTCGGGAAGGCAATGACGTCGCGAATGGACTCAAAGCCACCGAGCAGGGAGACGATACGGTCCCAGCCGAAGGCGATGCCGCCGTGCGGCGGAGCGCCGTACTGGAAAGCGTCGAGCAGGAAGCCGAACTTTTCCTGGGCTTCCTCTGCGCCAATGCCCATGACGTCGAAGACGCGCTTCTGGACATCATCCTGATGGATACGGATGGAGCCGCCGCCAATCTCGTTGCCGTTGCAGACAATATCGTAGGCGTAGGCCAGCGCGGAGCCCGGGTCCTTGTCGAAGGAGTCGAGGAACTCCGGCTTCGGCGAGGTGAACGCGTGGTGCACGGCGGTCCACTTGGAGTGGCCGAGCGCGACGTCACCGGAGGCGGTCGCGTCTGCGGACGGCTCGAACATCGGGGCGTCGACGACCCAGGTAAAGGCCCAGTCGCCGTCCTTGATGAGGTCGAGCTTCTTGGCGATCTCGCCACGCGCGGCGCCGAGCAGCGCGCGGGAAGACTTGGTGTCACCGGCGGCGAAGAAGATCGCGTCGCCCGGCTTCGCGCCGACGTGGGCAGCGATGCCCTCGCGCTCAGCGTCGGTGATGTTCTTAGCGACCGGGCCGCCAAGCGTGCCGTCCTCGCCCACCGTGATGTAGGCCAGGCCCTTAGCGCCGCGCTGCTTCGCCCACTCCTGCCACGCGTCGAACTGACGGCGCGGCTGCGAGGCACCGCCGTCCATGACGACGGCGCCGACGTACTCGTTCTGGAACACGCGGAAGGTGGTGTCCTTGAAGAAGTCCGTGCATTCGACGATCTTGATGTCGAAGCGCAGATCCGGCTTATCGGAGCCGTAGTACTTCATGGCGTGGTCATAGGTCATGCGCGGGATCGGCGTGGTGATCTCGTAGCCGATGAGCTTCCATAGCTCGACGAGGATTTCCTCGGCCAGCGCGATGATATCGTCTTGATCGACGAAGGACATCTCGACGTCGAGCTGGGTAAACTCCGGCTGGCGGTCAGCGCGGAAGTCCTCATCGCGGTAGCAGCGGGCGATCTGGTAGTAGCGCTCCATGCCAGCGACCATGAGCAGCTGCTTGAACAGCTGCGGGGACTGCGGCAGGGCGTACCACGAACCCGGCTTCAGGCGAGCCGGTACGAGGAAGTCGCGGGCGCCTTCCGGCGTAGAACGGGTGAGCGTCGGGGTCTCGATTTCCGTGAAGTCGTGCGAGTCGAGGACCTTGCGCGCAGCACGGTTGGCGGCAGAGCGCAGTCGCAGGGCATCACCTTGGGACTTGCGGCGCAGGTCGAGGTAGCGGTAGCGCAGGCGGGCTTCCTCACCCACCTCACCGGAGGTGGAGGGGTCATCGATCTGGAACGGCAGCGCAGCAGACTTGTTGAGGACCTCGAGGTCAGACACGTTGACCTCGATCTCGCCCGAGGCGAGGTTCGGGTTAGCCGAGCCCTCCGGGCGCGGCTCTACGACGCCGGTGACCTTAACGCAGTACTCGGAGCGCAGATCGTGGGCGCGCTCAGCAACCTCGGACTCGCGGAAGACGACCTGGGCAATACCGGAGCGGTCGCGCAGATCGATAAAGATCACTCCGCCGTGGTCGCGCCGGCGGGAAACCCAGCCCGTCAGCGTCACGGTCTCACCGGCTAGCTCCTTACGAAGCTCGCCTGCCAAATGGGTACGCAGCACTAGTGCTCATTCCTTTCAGATTTTTATTTCTCGGGACCATCCGCCACGCGTAAACGGCGCGCGCAGTATGACCCACAAGTCGTGTTCCCGCCGAATGGATCCGCGTTGGACCCGGGGCGGCACCCCACCTGGCGCCGTGCTCCGCGGCGCGGCGCACTGTGTCATAAAGGGCGGCCCTCAAGTTTACCCGCCCCCGCCTCGCCGGGCAGTGATGAGGTCACCTCCCACCCGTCCGGGTGAGTAACCTGCGGACGCCGGATACACACCCGTTACCTATCTTTTACCCCACCCTGCGGGACGGGTAGTCCGAAACTATGGTTGGATTGATTTTATGACATTTCGCTCAGGAGCAAATTACGAAGGCAGGCGCGCACGATCGGGTTCAGGCGGTCGCCGCGGCGGAACCATTGCGGCCGGCGGCGGCATTGGCACCCTGCTCCTCATCGGCTTGTTCCTGCTCATGGGCGGCAATCCCGGTGACCTAGGCGGCATGCTGGGCGCGAACGATTCTCAGGGCCAGGTCGAATCCGGAGAATCCACGGACGGAACCGATCCGCTCGCGCACTGCGACTCCGCGGAAGCCGCCAACACGTACGACGACTGCCGCGTCGAGGCGACGGCTCGTTCCGTCGACCAAGTGTGGACGGCCATCCTGCCCGAACAGGCGGGCCTCGAATACACCCAGCCGGGTCAGGTCATCTTCCAGGACGCCGTCAATACCGGCTGCGGCTACGCCAGCGCTCAGACCGGCCCGTTCTACTGCCCGGCCGATCAGTCGGCGTACTTCGACACGTCCTTCTTTGACCAGCTCACCCAATTCGGCGCCGAGAATGCTCCGCTTGCACAGGAGTACATCGTGGCGCACGAGTTCGGCCACCACATCCAGCAGATCGAAGGCACGCTCGGCCTGTCGAACTACAACCAGCCGGGCGAAGACTCCAACGCGGTGAAGATCGAGCTGCAAGCCGACTGCTACGCCGGCATCTGGGCACACTATGCCTCCGAGCCAGGCGCCAACGGCGAGGAGCCGTACATCGAAAAAATCACGGACGAGCAGGCGCAGTCCGCCATCGATACCGCCCGCGCCGTGGGCGACGACAACATTCAGCGTCGCTCCGGTGGCCAGGTCCGCCCCGACCAGTGGACGCACGGTTCTTCGGAACAGCGTGGCAACGCCTTCCTCACGGGCTACCGTGAGGGCACGATGTCCGCGTGCGACTACTTGGAGCGCGGCGCCTATAAATCTTAAGGTCTAGCTGCATAAATACAGTCCAGGTCACATACCCGTTCACCGGTGGGCAATCTCACCGATCGGGCGGGCTTCTTTTTGTATATCGACACTCCGAAGCTGGTTTGTGTTCATATCCCGTACACCTTCGTCCTATAAGTTCCTCCGTACGGTTCTTAGATGCGAAAGGAATAGTCGTTGTCACAAGCCACCACCCCCTCTCCTAGCGCGTCCGCAACGGGCGTCGCCGGCGAGCAGAAGAATAACGACTGGATTTGGCACCTCTCATTCGGTCTACTCCTTGCAGTCACACTCATTTGGTTCTTGTTCTGGACCAACGGCTATGTCGCCACTGACTCCAGCAAGATCGTCTTCATCACCGCCGTCATCTTTGCGGTCTTCATGGCCTTCAACATTGGCGGCAACGACGTTGCCAACTCCTTCGGTACCTCCGTGGGTGCTGGCACGCTGTCTATGAAACAGGCCCTCGTGGTCGCCGCCATCTTCGAAGTCTCCGGCGCGATCCTCGCCGGCGGCGAAGTCACGGACACCGTCCGCTCGGGCATCGTCGACTTAAACGCCATCAATGGCCTCGACCCGATGGAGTTTGTCTACATCATGATGTCGGCACTCCTCGGCGCCGCCATCTGGCTGCTCGTCGCCACCCGCATGGGCTGGCCGGTCTCAACCACCCATTCCATCGTCGGCGGCATCGTCGGCGCCGCACTCACCGTAGGCTTCATCACGGGTAAGGGCGGCTGGAGCATGGTGCAGTGGGGCGAAATTGGCACCATCGCCTTCTCCTGGGTCCTCTCCCCGGTCCTCGGCGGAGTGGCTGCGTGGCTGCTCTTCGGCTGGATTAAGCGCTCCATCCTCGTCTACAACGAGGCCGCAGATACGCAACTGCGCGAGATCACGCTGCGCCGCGCCGAGCTGCGCCAGGAGCACAAATCCCGCTTCCAGCGCATGGATGAGCTGCAGCAAATTTCCTACACGAACGCCATGGCGCGTGACGCCACGCTCGTCGCCGAGGAAGACTATGACCCGGACCTCCTCGAGTCGGACTACTACCGCGAGCTCCACCACATCAACAAGGACTTGGACAACGTCCAGGCGCACCGCGCCCTGGAGAACTGGGTTCCGTTGCTGGCCGCCATCGGCGCCGTCATTATCTCCGCGATGATGCTCTTCAAGGGTCTCAATAACGTCGGCCTCGACTTCTCCGCCCTGCAGAATTTCCTGGTGATGGGCATGGTCGGCGCCGCTGTGTGGATGGCCGTCTTCATCTTCGCCCGTACGCTAAAGAAGCACTCGCTGGACCGCTCCACCTTCCTACTCTTTAGCTGGATGCAGGTCTTCACCGCGTCCGCGTTCGCGTTCTCCCACGGCTCCAACGACATCGCTAACGCAATTGGCCCGTTCGTCGCCGTCATTGACGTCCTGAAGAAGGGCGAAATCGCGGACGAAGCCGCAGTTCCGGCTCCCGTCATGATCGCCATGGGCATCGCGCTCATCGCCGGCCTATGGTTCATCGGCCGCTTCGTCATCCAGACCGTCGGTTCGGGTCTTACCCAGATGCACCCGTCCTCGGGCTTCGCCGCCGAGCTTTCTGCCGCCGCCGTCGTCATGGCCGCGTCTCTGCTCGGCCTGCCGGTCTCCTCGACGCACATCCTCATCGGCGCCGTGCTCGGCGTCGGCATCGTCAACAAGGCAGCCAACTGGAACCTCATGAAGCCTATCGCCCTCGCCTGGGTCATCACGCTTCCGGCCGCCGCGGGCATCGCCGCGGTCACCGTCGCTATCCTCCGCGTCACGTTCTAATCAACGCTCCGCACCACTCGCCGCCGCCCTCACCCCAGGACGGCGGCGAGACACATTTTTCGCGACCACACGCGCAGACACGCAGGTAGACTCGGGCACCATGACGCACACCTCCGCAGCTTTCTTCGCCGCTTTCAATGACATCGAACAGCATTTGCGCTCCCGGCTCAACGCTAAGAATTCTGACTCGTTCTGGTGGATGGCAGACCGCGCCGTAGAGCGTCACATCCTCTCGGGCAAGCAGGCAGAAACGCTCAAGGATTATTCCAACCTGCGCAACGCTATCGCGCATGGCCGCTACTACGACGGCGATCCCATCGCAGAGCCACACCCGCGCGTCGTCGAGAGCATCGAAAGGTTGCGCGACCTCCTCATCAATCCGCCCACGGCCTTTACAATCCTGGGTGGACAGGACGTTGCCGTGCTGGCACCCGACGCACCCATCTCGCAGGCGCTCAGCCTCATCGCCCAGCACGACTTTTCGCAAATCCCCATCTACGAAAATGGATCCTTCCTTCAGCTGCTCACCACCAACGTCATCACCCGCTGGGTCGCTGCAGACCTTGAGGACAATAACCAGCTCGACGCCGTGACCGTGCGAGAAGTCCTCACTTTCGGCGAGCCTGCGGACCGCGCCGTGTTCCTCGACCGCCAGGCCACCGCGCAAGAGGCCATCGACGCATTGACGGATCCCGCGAAGGACGGCACACACGCATGTGCAGCCGTCATGACGGAGCACGGTAAGAAGAACCAAAGCCCCATTCGCATCATCACACCCTCTGACCTGTCTGAACTCATCGACGCCGTCGAGTGGGAATAGATGAATTTCCGGTTGTTGTTACGTCATATAGAATTATTCAAGGATTAAACGTAAATAGCTACTGAATTAACTATAGCGAAAGGCCACGGCCGTGCAGTTTGGCATCTTCACCATCGGTGACGTCACGAAAGACCCCACCAACGGCACCACGCCCACCGAGGCGCAGCGCATTCAGAACATGACGGAGCTCGCGCTCAAGGCCGAGGAAGTCGGACTTGACGTCTTCGCGACCGGCGAGCACCACAACCCACCGTTCGTGCCGTCCTCCCCCACGACGCACCTAGCTTTCATCGCGGCGCAGACAAAGAAAATTCAGCTCTCAACGTCTACGACGCTGATTACGACCAACGATCCCGTGAAGATCGCCGAGGATTACGTCTTCCTTCAGCACCTCGCTGGCGGCCGCGTGGATCTCATGATGGGCCGGGGCAATACCGGCCCGGTCTACCCGTGGTTCGGCAAAGATATCCGCCAGGGCATCCCGCTCGCCGTTGAGAATTATCACCTCCTTCGTCGCCTGTGGCGCGAACCCGTCGTCAACTGGCAGGGCAAGTTCCGCACGCCGCTGCAGTCGTACGTCTCCACCCCGGCCCCGCTCGACGGCGTGCCGCCGTTTGTCTGGCATGGGTCCATCCGCTCCCCACAGATTGCAGAGCAGGCCGCGTATTACGGCGACGGTTTCTTCCACAACAACATCTTCTGGAACAAGGAACACACTGCGAAGATGGTCGCGATGTACCGCCGCCGCTACGAGAAGTACGGCCACGGCCGCGCAGATCAGGCCATCGTCGGCCTGGGAGGCCAGGTCTTCATCGCAGACACGGAGCAGGAAGCCAAGGACACCTTCCGTCCTTACTTCGACAACGCGCCGGTCTACGGCCACGGTCCCTCGCTCGAGGACTACACCGCACAGACGCCACTGACCGTCGGCACCGTGGAGCAGGTTATCGATCGCACCATGCAGTTCGCGGACTGGGTGGGCGACTACCAGCGTCAGCTCTTCCTTGTCGACCACGCAGGGCTCCCTCAGGAGCTCGCGCTCAAGCAAGTGGAAATCCTCGGCACTGAGGTCGTGCCCGAGCTGCGCCGCCGCATGGAGGCCCGCCGCCCGGACCACGTCCCGTCCGATCCGCCCACCCACGGCTGGCTCCAGGACCACCGCGACGCCCCGCACTTCCAGGTCGCACCCGCCAAGGAGGAAAACCATGCGTAACCTCGTCGTCATCACCGCCGGCCTGTCTACTCCCTCCTCCACCCGCAAGCTTGCCGATGCCCTCTCCGCAGCCACCGCATCCAAAATCACCGCCCGCGGCGAGGGCGTTAAGACCACCGTCTTCGAGCTGCGCGAGCTCGCCGGTGAGCTCGCCGAAGCCATGACGAACTGGGGCGCGGTGACCCCGCACCTCGACGAAGCCAAGCGCGCGATCTCCACAGCGGACGGGCTCGTCGCCGTGACCCCGGCGTTCCAGGGCAGCTTCTCGGGACTGTTCAAGATGTTCTTCGATACGCTCGACACGCACGCGCTCGACGGATTGCCCACGCTCATTGGTGCCACGGGCGGCTCCACGCGGCATGCACTCATGCTCGACTACGCTATGCGCCCGCTGTTTAATTACCTGCACGCCGTCGTCGTACCCACGGGCATCTACCAGTCCATGGACTCCTTCGGCTCCGAGGAAGGCGCTCAGACTGCACGCCGGATCGAACGCGCCGCGGCTCAGCTCGCGGACCTCATGGTGGCGCCCACGGACCGCGTCGGGGGACTCAGCGGCATCGGTAGCAATGATGACGCCTCCCCGCGCCGAAAGACGGGCCTCGACCTCGAGGAAGACTTCGTGCCCTTCGAGCAGCTCTTGGGCGGACATACCGGCGACTAGTCCGTCGCCGCGACCGTCTGCATTATTGCAGGCGGACGTAAACTATGCATGAGCTGGGCGAACCTTGCGAATACCCCCATTTAACCCCACTCTCGTGGGCCAGCGCGGCGCGATCGCGGCCGCGCGTTAGGATGGGTCGTCATCCCTTTGGCAACCCCCAATTTTCCGAAGGACTCATCTTTCCATGACTATTAGCGTCACCGATATCTTTTCGATCGGCATCGGCCCCTCCTCCTCGCACACCGTTGGCCCTATGCGCGCGGCCAAGGTTTTCGTGGAGTCTCTGCCAGAGTTCCCGGCGAAGGTCCACACACAGCTGCGCGGCTCGCTCGCCGCCACGGGCAAGGGCCACGCGACCGACCGCGCGGTCATCCTGGGACTTGCCGGCTGGGAGCCGCTCACCGTGCCGCTCGACGCCAAACCCGCACCTGGCTCGATTATCCCCTCCGCCGGCCGCGTCAAGGGCCCGCTGGGCTCGCTCGATTTCTCGATCGGTTTCGACCCGACGCCGGTGCCTGAACACCCCAACTGCCTCATCTTCAGTGCCTGGGACGCGGACGGCAACCTCGTGGCGTCGAACTCCGAGTACTTCTCGGTGGGCGGTGGTTTTATCCTCTCGCGCGCCGAGCTCGACGCCCAGCTGCGCGCCTCGGACGAGGTCCCCGCGGGCATGGCCGCCGCCTCCGTCGATGACGTGGTGCCTTATCCGTTTACCACCGGTGCCGAGCTCCTCGCCCACTGCGAGCGCACCGGCTTGCCGGTGTGGCAGGTCGTCCTCGCTAACGAGGAAAAGCTCCATGCCGACGAGGGTGGCGCCCAAGCCGTGCTCGACCATCTCGACCTCGTGTGGGATACCATGCGCGAATGCGTCACCCAGGGCATCGCGACGAAGGGCATCTTGCCCGGCGGCCTCGACGTCACGCGCCGCGCACCGAAGCTCTACACACAGCTGCTTGACCGCCAGGATGACGAATCCTGCGGCTTCTCCGCCATGGAGTGGGTCAACCTCTACGCACTCGCCGTCAACGAGCAGAATGCCGCGGGTGGCCGCGTCGTCACGGCGCCCACGAACGGCGCGTGCGGCATTATCCCGGCCGTGCTCCACTACGCGCGCGACTTCCAGGCGGGCTTCACGCGCGAGTCCGCACGCCGCTACCTGCTCACCGCGGGTGCCGTGGGCATGATCATCAAGCAGAACGCGTCGATCTCGGGCGCCGAGGTCGGCTGTCAGGGCGAGGTCGGCTCGGCCTCCTCGATGGCCGCAGCCGGCATGGCCGAGCTCCTCGGCTGCACGCCGCGCCAGGTCGAAAACGCCGCCGAAATCGCCCTCGAGCATAACCTGGGGCTCACGTGCGACCCGGTGGGCGGCCTCGTGCAGATTCCGTGCATCGAGCGCAACGCCATCGGCGCCGTCAAGGCCATCAATGCCGCGCGCCTGGCGAAGATGAGCGACGGCGAACACCGCGTCACCCTCGACGACGTCGTGGAGACGATGGCAGAGACGGGCCGCGACATGATGGACAAGTACAAGGAGACCTCCATCGGCGGCCTGGCGAAAACGCTCGGCTTCGCCGTCTCCCAGGTCGAGTGCTAGGCGGTTCCGTTTTCACCGGAGTGCGTCGTTGCGGCACGTCAACCCTCCTCGAGACACTGGCGCGCGATGCCGCCGCACACGCCACAACCATCGTCTACCTCAACCTCGAATCCGCATAAGGACGAACGATCCGCACTGCCGATGCCCTCTCCGCCTACATCGGGCGCGAGGCACCTGACCAGCAGACGCCGACATCTATCTCACCGGTTCTAACGCAACGATGCTCTCGGGTGATCTCGCCACTCACCTCGTCGGCCGCTACGGAGCTTTCCGCATCCAACCGCTTTGCCTTGCCGAGATTTTCGAACTCCACGGCGGGGAGCCGAACACGCGAGTATCCCACCTACGGCGGAGTTCCCATGCTCAAGTAGTGTGGCTTTCAACGTGAGCCTCGCGTCGATTGTCTCCGGAGCGTCTACGACACTGCCATTGTGCGCGAGGTCGGAGCGCTGCGTGCGATCCCCGATAACTTCCCCACGACGGTGCTTCCCGCGCGTAAACGCAGCGACCAACCGGTAGCGCCCCCGGACCGTGCCGCGTCGTACACTAAACCCATCTTGTCTTTATCTAGAAAGTAGTGTCTCCACATGCGTGCCGATGCCCTCCGCCGCCGCAATGCCCTCATCGACGCCGCCATCGAACTCTTCCGCGCCCAGGGTCCAGAGGTCACACTTGACCGCGTCGCCGAGCGTGCTGGCGTGGGCATCGCCACGCTCTACCGCAACTTCGCGGACAAGGACGCCCTCGCCATCGCGTGTGCCGAGCGCATGGGCATCGCGTTTCTCGAGCGTCAGCAAGACATCAACCACCGGCTCGAGGACGCGGACGCCGCGGCAGCACAGGCACTCGTGCATGACTACGCCCAGGCCTTGCTCGATATCGGCGCGGCCACGCTCGTCCCGGTATTCATCCCCGAGCAACTCTCTGCGCTTGACCCGACGCTGCTGCCCGAGCTGGAAAAGCTCATCGTCGGCGGCGACCTTTTCATCGCGCGCGGCCAGGCGGCCGGCGCCATCGGTCCAGGCGTGACCCACCTCGAATTCGTGACGGGACTGCTCGCGCTCGCTCGCCCTCGCACGGTGGATCTCGCCGAATATCAGCCCGACATCGAGGCGCAGATGGTTGACCTCTATCTCGCCGGCGTGCGCGCCGGACACCAAGAATAGAAAAATCCCCGCGCCACGCTGGCGCGGGGAGGACGAGGTGCTAGGCCAAACGCGAAGAAATCTCGGAGGCGACGTCCGCGAGCTGAACGTCGTGCTGCTCGTGGGCCGCGAGGTCCTTAAGCGCCACCGTGCCGTTGGCAAGCTCCTGGTCGCCGAGGACGAGGGCGAAGCGGGCACCGGCGCGGTCCGCGCCCTTCATCGCGCCCTTAAGGCCGCGGTCGCCGAAGGACATATCGGCGGAAATACCAGCCTTGCGCAGGTCGTTGACGATCAGCGCCATCTTCTTCTTCGCCTCGGCCCCCAGCGCCACGCCAAAGACGTCGACGCGGGAGTGAGCGCCCTCCAGCTCAATGCCTTCAGCCTCGAGCGCGAGCAGCGCGCGGTCGACACCCAGGCCGTAGCCGATGCCAGAAAGCTCCTGGCCGCCCAGCTGCGACATGAGGCCATCGTAGCGACCGCCGCCGCCGATGCCCGACTGTGCGCCAAGGAGCGGGTGGACGAACTCGAAACACGTCTTCGTGTAGTAGTCGAGGCCGCGAACCATGCGCGGATTGATGGTGTACTCCACGCCCATGTCGTCGAGGAGACCCGTGACGGTCTCGAAGTGCTCCTGGCACTCCGGCGACAAGTAGTCGAGCATGAGCGGCGCGTCCGCGGTCATCTCCTGAACCTCGGCACGCTTATCGTCGAGGACGCGCAGCGGGTTGATCTCCGCGCGGTGGCGGGTCTCCTCATCGAGCGGCAGCTTGAAGAGGAACTCCTGCAGCTTCTCCCGGTAGGCCGGGCGGCACGTGTTATCGCCCAGGCTCGTAAGCTCGAGGCGGAACTGCGAGAGACCGAGGGCGCGGAAAGAGCGGTCGGCCAGGGCTACGACCTCAGCGTCGAGCGCCGGATCATCGACGCCGATGGCTTCGACGCCCACCTGCTGGAGCTGACGGTAACGGCCGGCCTGCGGGCGCTCATAGCGGAAAAACGGGCCAAAGTAGTTGAGCTTGACCGGCAGCTGGCCGCGGTCCAGGTTGTGCTCGATGACGGCGCGCATCACACCGGCGGTGCCCTCCGGGCGCAGCGTCACGGAACGGTCGCCGCGGTCGGCGAAGGTATACATCTCCTTCGTCACGACGTCCGTGGACTCGCCCACGCCGCGGGCGAAGAGCGCGGTGTCTTCAAAGATGGGCAGCTCGATGTGCTGGAAGCCAGACAGATGCGCCTCGCGCACCATGGTCTCACGGACCTTGTAGAAAGTAGCCGACTGCGGCGGAACATAATCCGGCACACCCTTCGGCGCGGACAGGGCCTTAAACTGCTTCTTATCACTCACGGCCACCTACATTACCTCCCCAATCTGGATGAGGAACGGATTGGTCGCCCTCTCCGCGCGCATGGTGGACGTGGGCCCGTGGCCAGGCAGAATAGCAAGCTTATCGTCAAGCTCCCACACGGGTCCGCGCAGCGAGGCCTGCATAGCCGCCGGATCCGAACCATAAAGATCCGTGCGGCCGATGGAGCCGCGGAAGAGCACGTCGCCCGTAAGCGCAAAATCCTCGCCGATAATGAGCACGCACCCGGGCGAGTGACCGGGGGCATGGCGGAGGGTAAAGGGGGCATCGGCAAGCTCGAGGGTGGAGCCGGAAAGATAGCGCAGGTCCTTGATGGGGACCATATTCTCCGCATCGAAGAGCTGGCGGGACTGCTCGGACATGCCCTTGGCCTTGTCGAGGAAGAATTCATCGTCCGGGTGAATATAGACCGGAATATCGAGCTCCGCCGCGAGGTCCCCTGCCTCGCGCGAGTGGTCCACATGACCGTGCGTGAGCACAATCGCCTCGAGCGTCAACGAGTGCTCGGCTGCACAATCGAGCACGCGCTGGCGCGCATGCAGGCCGGGATCGACAACAAAAGCACGCGCACCGTTGGCAATGATATAGGTGTTTGCCTTGTAGGGGCCGGCTCCGAATCCATAAATATCCATGGAGACGAGACTACCGCGCGGTGAATAGAGCGCGTCGTCATCGGGCCAGCACTCAAGCTCCGCGTAGATGACCTTGTGGCCAGGGTCCGTGACCACAACGCCGCTCGCAGGCAGGCCGTTTGCCGGCGGAGTGGGGATGGTCATGCCGTAATCATCACAAACGTGAAGCGAAAGCCCGTCACCGTCACAACTCTCCACCGAGCAGAAACGCTCCCGCGCGAACGCCGGGCCATTCGAGATCATGTCCTCCACGTAGGCCGCGCGCTCATTGAACTCGCGCACAGAGAAGCTGCACGCTTCCGTATCAATCGACCGGAAGATGGACAGCACCAGGCGCTTGCCAGCGAAATCCGAGTCCTTCACCGGCTTAAAGTCAGCACCCACGAGCTCGAAAGCGAGAAGAGTCTGACTGTACTTCGGCACCTCACCATTCGTCTCTGCGGAGTCAGCGTACAAGTGAGTGCGGCCATACCAAGGGGTATTACAGTAACTATTAATCTAGTCATAAAGGATGACCAGTGTGCCCACGTGTGAAACCGTGGACACCGCGTCGCGTAAGATAATGGCGCTAGCTTCCTCGCGCCGCGGGCCCCACCGCACGCGGCGCGAACGGAGCCCCCGAAACGTGCCCGTTACCTACAGAAAGCGTAGAACTCCAGTGGCTGATAACTCCCAGCGCGGCGCAGAGGCGCTCAACCAGCTTGAGCGCGAGCTCAAGTCTCGCGACCGCAAAGAAAAGGCCCGCCCGCTCGGCGTCGTGCTCGCCTCCCTCCTCGCGATTCTCGCCATCGGCGGCGGCATTACGTACATGGCCACCCGCAGCAACGACGACGCAGCGTCGGTCGCCGAGTCCTCCCAGGCCGCCACCACGACCGCCACCCCGGAAGCCGTCGCCCTGACCGGCAAGCGCGCCACGCCGCTGGCAAAGACCGTGGAGTGCACCTACAACGAGTCCCAGGGTTCCGACAACAACGGCGCCAAGGTCCCGGACGGCAAGGACATCTCCACCGAGGGCACCGCCAAGGTCACGTTCAAGACCAACCAGGGCGATATCCCCATGGAGCTCGACCGCGCGCTCGCACCGTGCACCGTCAACGCCATTACCTCCCTGGCCAAGCAGAGCTACTACGATGACTCCGTCTGCCACCGCATGACCTCGTCTGGCATCTTCGTCATCCAGTGCGGCGACCCCACCGGCACCGGCTCCGGCGGCCCGGGCTTCCAGTTCGCTAACGAGTACCCCACCGACGAGATCGAGGATCAGTCCTCCCCAGTGACCTACCCCAAGGGCTCGCTCGCCATGGCGAACAGCGGTCCGGACACCAACGGCTCGCAGTTCTTCATTAACTACGACGACTCCCCGCTGGCCCCGGCCTACACCTACTTCGGCACCGTGACCGACAAGGGCATGGAGACCGTGGACAAGATCGCCAGCCTCGGCATCCAGGATGGCGCCACCGATGGTGCCCCCGCCAAGGAAGTCAAGATCGAGTCCGTCTCGGTCGCCTAATACTCTGATCCCAGCCCGCCCTCACCGGGGGCGGGCATTCTGCGTCCTGCCTAGCTTTCCGATGCCCCTTCACCCACCCTCGCACACGCCGGCGTTCTGAGGGCCTCTCCTCCACTTAATGTTCATCTCCATTGAGCTGTGACGATTGACACAAAATCACACCCGCGTCATTCAATTCCTAAAGAAGAAACTTAAAACTCTCAGATAGGCGCCCAGCTCATAGATCTAACAGGCACAGACCACCAAACTTTCGAGCTCACAGGGAGATAACAGATCGGGGGTTGATTATCAAAATGCGCTTGCAAAGCTATAACGACACCGTTACTATCAAACGCGTCTGTAACACCGCGACTTCTTTTTAAGGATTCACAACATGAAGTTCTTCTCCCGCAAGGCGCTCATTGCCTCCGCTACCGCCGTTGCCATTGCTTTCGGTGGCGCTTCCGTTGCCTCCGCTCAGGACAACACCCCCAGCGCAACCGCCACTCCCACGGCAACCGCAACCGCCACCCCCACGGCAACCGCAACCGCCACCCCCACCCCTTCCAAGGATGGCTCCAAGGATGCAGACGACTCCAAGAAGCCTGGGACCACCAAGGACCAAAACGACAAGAAGGACGATGGCTCCTCGATCTCCAAAGAGGACCGGCAGGCAATTCGCGACTGGATCGCCATCTTCACCGCTGTCATCGGCGCCCTGGGCACCCTGCTCGCCTTCCTGGGCAAGTACTTCGACCTTCCGTTCTAAGAAGAAGTCAGAGCGCATCGCGCATTTCTTGACTGAAGAATAGATAGCCGCCCTCCACCTTTTCTAGTTGCGAGGGCGGTTTCGTCTAAGCGTCCCGTCTCACCAGCCTACTTATCCCCACCCCATCACCCTGAATCAAAGGAACTTCCATGCAGCACTCCATCCGTAAGACCCTCGTTGCTGGTGCGACCGCCATCGCCCTCACCTTCGCCGGCACCGGCTTCGCCGCCGCTGAGGACGACGTCACCGCTACCGAGTCTGGCTCGAGCGACAGCTTCTTCGCTGGCTCTTCCGACGATGACGAAGAGGTGAGCCCGGGCGAGATCCGCGACTGGATCTCTGTCTTCACCTCTATCATCAAGGCACTCGACAGCGCCATGTCTTTCGCTGCGTAGTCTCTACCCGCGAACGCGCCAACGCCCCGGCGGCGACTCCTGGATTCTGGAGTCCACCGCCGGGGCGTTTCTTATGTGCGCCGACGAATCCGCGCTAGTTCGTATCCTTAGGGGGTTTCGCCGCGTTGATGTCGAGCGTCGGCGTATTCACTGGCGGCTGAGCTGTACCCCTGCTTTCAACCTGCGTCTCTCCCCCGCTGGATTCTTCAGCTGCGGCAGCTTCTGCTTCGCGTTGTTCGGCCTCGAGCTGTTGACAAAGCTCCACGGCGCCGCGTGCGTCGGCGAGAATCGTGTTGTCGAGTGGTTGGCCCGATTTCACGATGGAAATCTGGCCGGTAGGCTCAAGCACCATCGCCTGCACATCTTGAAAGCGTCCCAAGCCGGCCTTGCGCATGGCCGAGATGATGTCTGAGTTACTGATGTGCGCAAACTGCATGTTCTCCACGTGCTTGCGGCCTTTGTACATGAGGAGGACAGGACGGCGGTCGATGAAACGCGACCAGCCCACGTAGCGACGCACGGTACCGAAGGCGGCCTCGAGCGCCATCAGGGTTGCCAGGCCGACAACGCCCGCGGCGAGCGTGGGAGGATTGCCCACGATGACACGGCCTGAGACGGCACCGAACATAATGATGATGACGGCGTCCGACGCGGACATGGGCGTGAGCACGCGCGAACCGAAGAGCTTGACCAGAATCATGAAGGCCAAATAGATCCCCACGGTCGCGACAACGACGACGATGATGCGGTGGGGTTCGATGCCGAGTTGGTACGCGAGCTCATTGCCTAAAACTTTCACGTCTTCGACCCTACTATCCACAGCACCACGAAAGCGGGGCGCCCCCTGCCGTTTCTGGAGGGAACGCCCCGCTGAGTGCGGTTGGCAGCGCTAAAACTTCAGTGTTAGAACTTCAGCTGAGCGCGCAGCTGCGCGATGATGGAGCGCACCGGCTCCGGCAGCGCGTTGCCCGCCATGGCCAGCGCGCCAGCGACCGCGGCGATGACGGCCACGAGAGCCGCAATGCCGCCGCCGATGGAGGAGCCGTCGGCGCTGGAATCCTTCTTACTGGAACCGTTATCGCTCGAGCCGTCGCCCTTGTCGTCGCCGCCGAAGTCGTACGGCAGCGCGACGCTGGTGCCCGCGTCGGTGGTGATCTTCAGCTCCTGCGCGCCGGTGATGCCCTCCGGGACGGTGAGCTTGACGGAGGCGCGGCCGCGCTCGCCGTACTGGGCGTCGCCCGCCTGCGCCGCGTTGTCGATGTCCGCGGTGACCTTCGCGCCGCCGAGCTCCACGGTGACGGTCTTCGCCATCGGCTCGCCCTCGGTCGAGTAGTTGAGGGAGGACAGGTTGACCGTGATCTCCTTGCCCGGGACTACCTCGCCGTCGATGTGGACACCCACGTCGGACTGGCCGGCGCGGACCTTGGCGTCGCCCGCCTTGATGTAGTCAATCATGGCCTGGGTATCCATGTAGCCCAGGTCAGTCACGTCCTTGATGGCGCCCTCGGCGAAGAAGCCGTCACCACCGCCGATGAGGAACGTGGACAGCGCGATGGTGTAGTCCTTCTCAGCCTCAACCTGCTTGCCGTCGATGGTGACGGACTGGACGCGCTTGCCTTGCAACGCCGTCTGGTCGTAGACAACCGAGACGTTGTCCGAGACGCCCAGGGACAGGCGCGGGCGGGAATTGCCCGGCTGCCACTGGTTCTCAAAAGCCTGGATGAGGTCCTTGCCCGAAATCTTGCCGTACGCGACGGAATTACCGAAGGGCTGGACGGTGAAGACTTCCTCGTAGGTGGTCTCGCCCTTGTCGAGGTCCGCGCGCACGCCGCCGGCGTTCATGACACCCAGGTCGATGGTCTTGCCGGTGGCCTTGGCCACGGAGGCACGCTGGGCCTGCGCAATGAAGTTGTTGAGGGTGGACTCGACGCCGCGGTTGGAGCCGGAATCCTTGCCCTCGTCAGAGCCGCGGAACATGGCCTGCTCGGTCGTGCCGATGACTTCCTTGCCCAGCTCCTTGGCCTTGGTCTGTGCCTCGACAACGATCTGCGCGATGGCCTCATCCTCCGTCAGGTCTGCGGCGGCAGTCGCGTCGTACTGGGTGAGCGTGATGTCGGTGATCTTGTCCGCATCGCGGTCGAAGGTGATGTCCACGTCGTTGAGCAACTTGCCGTACTCCCAGCCCTGTGCCCACTGCAGCGGCAGCGCGCCCTCACGCTCCACGGTGCCCTGGGTCTTCAGGTGGGTGTCGCCACCGAAGAGAACGTCAACATCCTTGTTGAAGCCCTTGGCGTACTCCTGAGCATCCTCGTGGAACAGCGCGATGACAACGTCGGCCTCGCCGGACTCCTTGAGGCGGGTGGCCTCCTTGTTGGTGGCCTCGACCGGGTCGCCGAACTCCACGCCCTCGATGAGCGCCGGAGCAACCTTGTTCTCGGTGTTCTTCGTGATGGAGCCGACGAAGCCGACCTTGACGCCGTCAATCTCCTTGACCACGGAGGCATCGAGAAGCGGCTTACCGTCCTTCGTGATGTTGGCGCCGAGGATCGGGAAGTCCGAGCTAGCGGTGATGCGGCCCGTGAGATCCTCGGTGCCCTTGTCAAACTCGTGGTTGCCGGCTGCCGATGCCGCCACGCCCATGGCGTTGAGCGCGTCCATCGTGTACTTATCGCCGGAGATAGCGGAGATGTAGGCGGAGCCGCCGACGTTGTCACCGGAGGTGGTCAGCGCGTAGTTCTGACCCTCGTTGACCTTCTTGATGAGCGACTGCAGCAAAGCGACGCCCATCTCGTCGCCCTCTTGTGCACCCTCTTCGGTGTTGAGGCCATTGGCGAGGTGGCCGTGCAGGTCCGTGATGTTGGAAACGGAGAAAGTCACGGAATCCTCGGCGAAGGCGGCGGGTGCGCCGGTGAGGATGGTAGCGGTCACGGTCGTGGCTGCGAGCAGCTGGCCAAAGCGACGGAAGTTAGTCATGAAAGCTCCAAAAGAGAAAGAGGGATGAACAATACGACGCCTCTTTATAACGCCAATTCCCTCCCCGCGCAGCGCGAATCCCCACGAATGAACAGGGCCTTTACCCGACTGGCCCGCGAAATTCATCAAGGTGTCACCAAGATGTCGCGCCGCGTTTCTTTAACGGCATGCAAACGCCCCACAGAAGAATCTGCGGGGCGGCGGGCGGCGCGGCTAGGCCGTGACGCGGTAGACGTCGAAGACGCCCTCCGTATTACGCAGCGAGGTCATGAGCTGACCCAGCTGCTTGATATCGGAGACGGAGAATGTAAAGCGGATGGTCGCGATGTTGTCGTCGCCGCGGTTGGAACTCATGTTGAGCACGTTGAGCTTCTGGTCGCTGAAGATGCGGGTGAGCTCAAAGAGCAGGCCTTGACGGTCGAGCGCCTCGAGCTGCACGGTGGCGGCAAAGGCGCCATCGGAAGGCTTGCTCGTCGCCCACTCCACGCGCATCATGCGCTCGGGCTCAGAGCGGAGCTTTTCCGCGTTCGTGCAGTCCGCGCGGTGGACAGACACGCCGCCGCCGCGGGTGACGAAGCCAAAGATTTCGTCACCGGGCACCGGCTGGCAGCACTTCGCGAGCTTCGCCATGACGTCCGGGTTACCCTCCACGAGGACGCCCGTCGCCGAGTGGGAATCCGCGGTGTGTGCCTTGGTGGTGGCCTCGAGCTCGGACAGCGAGGTGCGTGACGCGAGAGCATCGACAGCGTCGTCCTGGTCGCCAAAGAGCGCCATGAGCTGGTTGGCGACATGCTGCGCGGAGACGTGGCCCGCGCCGATGGCGGTGTAGAGCGCGTCCACGTCGGCGAAGTGCAACTGCTGCACGACCTGCTTCATCGACTGCGCGGTAAACAGGCGGTGCATGGGCAGACCGCCGCGCTGGACCTCGGCGGCGAGCGCGTCGCGGCCGGCCTCAAGGTGCTCCTCGCGGCGCTCCTTAGCGAACCACTGGCGCACCTTTGCCTTGGCGCGCGGCGAGACGAGGAACTCCTGCCAATCGCGGGACGGGCCAGCGTTCTCGTCCTTGGAGGTAAAGATCTCCACCTTGTCGCCGGATTTCAGGGTCGATTCGAGGGCAACGAGCTTGCCGTTGACCTTCGCGCCAATGCAACGGTGGCCGACCTCCGTGTGGACGGCGTAAGCGAAGTCCACGGGCGTGGAGCCTGCGGGCAGATTGACCACGTCACCCTTGGGCGTAAAGGCAAAGATCTGCTGGCTCGTGAGGTCATAGCGCAGCGAATCAAGGAACTCGTTGGGGTCTGCGGCTTCCTTCTGCCAGTCGAGAAGCTGGCGCATCCACGCCATCTGGTCGACTTCCTCGTTTGATTGGCCGTTCTTGCCTTTCATCTCCTTGTAGCGCCAGTGCGCCGCGACGCCGAACTCCGCGTTGTAGTGCATCTCGTGCGTGCGGACCTGAACCTCGAGGGTCTGGCCGCCCGCAGCCATCACCGTGGTGTGCAGGGACTGATAGACGCCAAAGCGCGGCGAGGAGATGTAGTCTTTGAAGCGGCCCGGCAGCGCCGAGTACAAGGAGTGGACCACGCCGATACCCGCGTAACAGGAGTTCACGTCGTCCACGAGGATGCGGATGCCCACGAGGTCGAAGATCTCAGCGAACTCGTGTCCGCGGACGATCATCTTTTGGTATATCGACCAGTAGTGCTTCGGGCGGCCCATGACCTCGGCGTCGATGCCATTGTCGCGCAGTGCGCGCGAGACTTCGTCGATGATTTCTTTCAGCGCCTTGTCGCGCGAGGGCGCGCGGTCAGCGACCATGCGCACGATCTCGTCGTACTTCTTGGGGTACAAAATCGCGAAGGCGAGGTCCTCCAGCTCCCACTTCACGCTCGCCATGCCCAGGCGGTGCGCGAGCGGTGCGATGACGTCGAGCGTCTGGCGGGCCTTCTTCGCCTGCTTCTCCGGCGGCAGGAACCGCATGGTCCGCATGTTGTGGAGGCGGTCGCAGACCTTGATGACGAGGACGCGCGGGTCCGTGGCCATGGCGACGACCATCTTGCGGATGGTCTCGGCCTCCGCCGCCGCGCCGAGGGCCACCTTGTCGAGCTTCGTCACTCCGTCGACCAGGCGCATGACCTCCGGACCAAAGTCGCGAGTTAAGTCATCGAGCGAGTAATCCGTATCTTCCACCGTGTCGTGGAGTAGGGCCGCGACGACGGTGGTGGTGTCCATGCCGATCTCCGCAGCGATGGTCGCCACGGCGAGCGGGTGCGTGATGTACGGGTCGCCCGACTTGCGGAACACGCCCTCGTGCAGGCGCTCGGCGGTCGTGTAGGCGCGGTTGAGCAGGGCCACATCGGCGCGGGGGTGAAACTCCTTGTGGATGGACAGCAAGGGGTCAAGAACCGGGTTGACCTTGACGCGGCCGCCGCCCGTCAGCGACCGCGCTAGGCGGGCCGACATGCTGCGCATGCCCGAGGCGGAGGAACGTTTGGTGCCGCGGTCGTTAGTCATATGCGCGCCCACTTTCTTGCTCGGAGGCTCCCCAACGCCGCCGGGAACGAGGCCACGGCACGGGGAACAGTGCTAGGACTTCTCAGTCTAGTCTGTGTTCCCCAACACAACGAGCGGGGGTCCCGCTAGGCGCTCACGTCCGCCCAATCCCTTCACTTCGATGATGACGACGTTGCCCACGACCTCGGCGCCGGCCTTCTCCAGGAGCAGCTTCGCGCCGTAGAGCGTGCCGCCGGTGGCGAGCACGTCGTCGACGAGGGCAATCTTCTTGCCCTTAAGCTCCGAGCTATCGGCGGGGATTTCCAGGGCCGCGCTGCCATACTCGAGCGAGTAATCCTGGTGCAGGACCGGCGGCGGAAGCTTGCCGGCCTTACGAATGGCGAGGATGCCCAGGCCCATCTTGTAGGCCACGGCCGAGCCCAACAGGAAGCCGCGGGCATCGAGCCCGCCGATCAGCTCGGCGCCGAGCTCCTCGCAGGCCTCCGCGAGACCGTCGACGACCGTCCTAAAGGCCTCCGCGTCCGCGAGCACCGGCGTGAGGTCCTCGAAGAGCACGCCCTCAGCCGGGAAGTTAGGCACAAGGCGAATCTTGTCTTTGAGCGCCTCTGCGGCGCTGGCGTATGTCTTGCTCATAACGTCTTTATATCCTAGAGACTAGTCAACTAACGGGTCGTCTAACTGGTCGTCGAAGCCGCCGCGGGGGCGTTACCCTCGCGCCAACGGTCCATGTTCCAGCCTATGCCAGACGCGCCGGTATTCGGCAGCACGCCTTCCACGGACTGGTCGACGACGAAGGTGCGCGGCTGCGCGGCCACCGGAATGGCAGGTACGGAGTCCCACAGCGCAAGCTCGTCCTTCTTGAGCGCCTCGACCTCCCCGATGCGGGCGTCGACCGAGCTGTATTGGCTCAGCGGATCCACCGCGCCGAGGAAGGCATCGATGGTCGGAGCGCCGGTATCCGGGTCGATCTCGAGGTAGGCCTTGGACATGAAGTCCGAGGAGGAGTCCTCAATGGTGATGCCGGCCGGGGCGCAGGCGTCCTTGAGCGCCGCGACCATTGCGGCCAGGCGCTCATCCGGGCCCTGGTAGCCCACACGCACCGTCGTGCCAGAGGCTGCCGATGCCCCCTGCACATCCACCGCCGCATGCGCGTCGCCGATGGACTTGAGCTGGGCCGCGATGGGGTCACCGGCGCTCAAGGTGTGCAGGTAGACCGGCGGGACGTCAACGCCGGAGACGCGGGAACTGGCCTTCGCCATGGCCGCAGCATCAACGCACTTGGCAAAGGCCTGGCGCATCGACTTCTCGGCGAAGAGACCCTCCTCGGACAGCGTGAGCGTATCCGTGAGCGCGCCCACGTGGGACTCGACCTCGTAGGGGTTGTCGTCCGCGCTGACGTCGAGCCACTCCGGCTTCGCTGATGGGGAGTCCGCGATGCGCAGCGCGCCCGTGTCCTTGAGTGTGCGAGAGTCCGCGTTCGCCGGCCAGATGACGAGGGTGTCAAGCGCGGCCGGATCGCCGTAGTAGCTCTCGTTGCGCTTGAGGACGACCTCGCCCTCGGGGCCCACCTTATCGATGACAAACGGGCCGTAGGACACCTGCGTAGCAGGGTCAAATTTGCTCAGCATGAAGCCGAAGCGCCACGCGTCCGCGATGGGTTCGACGGTCGCGGGATCCCAAGACTCAAGCGCCGTGACGAGTTCTTCCTGACTCATGCCCACCTGCTTGGCAATGACATGGGACGGCAGCACCGTGCCCGGGCCAAAGAGGTGACGCCAGCGCCCACCCTTGTCCTTCTTGAGCACGAGCGTGAAATCCTTGGCCCCGGCGGCGCACTGCACGTCCTCCACGTCACTGGCCATGACCGGCATATCGGAGCCAAACGTTCCAGGCATGGAGCCTGCGGTATACGCAAGCAGGAAGTCCTCGCACGAGACCGGGACGTCATCCGAGTAGGTCGCCTTCTCGGAGATGGTGTAGCGAATTTGGCGCAGACCGTCCGCTCGCTCCGGAAGCTCTTCCGTCTTCACCAGATCCGTGTTCGGGATGATCTGCCCCTCGGGCCCTGGCACGAAGGCCGCCGGGTAGAGGCGCGAGGAAAGCACCTGCGCATTCGTCGCCGTGCCGAAAGCCGACGCGGCGTTGGTGGTCACCAAGCGCGAGGCGACCTGGTAACCGAAGTAGTCCGTGCTCACCGGCGCAGACGGCGCAGCATTGTCTTCGGAGTCCCCTGCCCCACAGGCGACGAGGGTCGATGCTGTGGCGAGGGCGGCGAACGTTGCCAGAAGGCGTTTCACGGGGTGCTCCTTAGAAGAAGACGGGGCGGGCACTGAGACTCGGGCGCGCGGGACGCTTAGCGGCCCGGGCGCCACGTGGCGCCAGCGTGGCGTTCCGACGCCGAAGCGGGCAACGCGTCCGTCTCAGCGGCGACGGGCGAAGCGACCGTGCGCGGGGCGGCATCGGCAAGCTCGGCGTCTGCGTCCTCACCATGCTGGGCGCGGAACGCCGCGACCTGCGCGTTATGGGCCTTGATGTCCTTGGTGCGATTGGCAATGGACACGAGCAGCGGGGTGGCAAGGAACAGCGAGGAGAAGATGCCCTCGATGACGCCGATGAGCTGAATGAGCGCGAGGTCGCGAAGAGTACCAATGCCAAGCAGCCAGACGGCGACGACGAGCAACGCGATAATCGGCAGGGCCGAGATGACCGAGGTCGAAATCGAACGCATGAGGGTCTGGTTGACGGCGAAGTTGGCCTGCTCCGCGTAGTTATGCTTGCGCTGGCCTGTAATGCCCTCGGTGTTCTCGTTGACCTTGTCAAAGACGATGACGGAGTCGTAGAGGGAGAACGTGAGGACGGTGAGCAGACCGATGATGACGGCCGGCGAGACTTCGAAGCCAAAAAGCGCGTAGATGCCAGCGATGATGACGGCGTCGACGATGAGCGCGAAGATGGCGGCAAACGCCATGGAGCGCTGCAGGCGGACGGCGACGTAGACCGTAGCAACCGCAAGGAAGACGATCATGGCGAGCAGCATGCGCTGGGTAATGGAGGAACCCCACGACTCGGACACGGTGGAGACACCAATGGCGTCCGGGGTAGCCTTACCCGACTGGTCGACGGGCTGGTACTTGTCGTAGATGGCCTGGCGAGCCGCGTCCGTCTGTTCCTGGCTCAGGCGCTCGGAGGTGACCTCCACGGTGGCCGAGTCGCCGGAGCCGACGACCTGAGCAATCTCCGGGGTAACCCCCGTGGCTTCCTCGAAGGTGTCAGCAACGTCCGTCGCGACGAGGTCAGCGGCCGGCATGTTGACCGTGGTGCCACCCTCGAAATCGATGGAGAGGTTGAAGCCGCGCAGCAGCATGGCCAGGAAGGACACGATGACAAGGCCGACGGTGATGCCGTACCAGAGCTTGGACCGGCCAACGACGTTGAGGCCGCTGCCTTCGGTGTAGAGGCGGTCGAAGCGGGAAATCTTCTTGCTTGCCATGATTTAGTTCTCCTTCTCCGCGGTGTCCGGGGTGTCCGGGTTCTTCGCGGCGGGGGTGGCAGCGGTCTCGGTCGAGGCGGACTTCTTGGCCGGCTTGGCGTAGAAGCCCTGCTCGCGACGCTCCTCGACGAGGTTGAAAATGCCGCCCAGGCCGTTGAGCGCAGGCTTAGCCCAGGCGGGCTTGGAAGCGATGAGCTGCATGAGCGGCGCCATGACGAGGAAGGACACAACCAGGTCGAACGCCGTGGTGAGGCCCATGGTAAACGCGAAGCCCTTCACCTCACCGATGGCGAGGAGGTAGACGACGACGGCGCCGATGAGGGTGACGGCGTTACCAGTCACGATGGTGGCGCGGGAGCGCTCCCATGCCGTATGAACCGCCGAGCGGAACGTGCGGCCTTCGAGCAACTCATCCTTGATGCGCTCGTAGTAAACGACGAAGGAGTCCGCCGTCGCGCCGATGCCGATGATAAGACCAGCGATACCGGACAAGTCGAGCGAGTAGCCAATCCAACGGCCCAGCAGCACGAGGGTGCCGAAGGTAAGGAAGGCCGAGGCGATCAGCGTGAGGATCGAGAAGACCGACAGCGCACGCATGTAGAACACCGAGTAGATGAGGATGAGGATAAGACCCACGATGCCGGCGATAAGACCAGCCTCCAGCGCGGCCTTACCCAGGGACGGCGGGACGATTTCGGTCGTGCCACCCGGCTCGCCGTTCTCACCGACGAAGGACAGCGGCAGCGCACCGTACTTCAGGTTATTAGCCAGCGACTGTGCCTCGTCCTGAGTAAAACTACCGGTAATCGACGTCGAAGAGCCGTACGGCGTCTGGCCCTGAATGACCGGGGCAGAGATAACAGCCGAGTCGAGCGTGATGGCGATCTGCTGCTGCAGACGCTCCTGCGTGAGATCCGCCCACGTCTGGGAACCGCTGGGGCCCTCGCCCGTCTTGAACGCGAAGGAGATCTCCATCTGGCCGGACTGCGGGTTAAGGCCGCCGTTGATCGGCTTATCGGTGTCGATCTCGTTACCGGTCAGACGCGTGCCGTTCTCATCCGAGATGCCGTTGAGCAGCGGGGCTTCCTCGAGCAGCAGCGCCTGGCCCGTCGTCGCGTCACAAGACGCAAGCGGCTTGGACGGATCATCCGCACCGGCCAGCGGGTCGACGGCACCCGGGGTGCACTGCAGCAGCGTCGAGGCCGCCGAGAGCGTGGTGACGTCCTCGGACTGGCGGTCCTTGAGCAGCATCGCGGTGACTTCGTCGCGGCGCTTGGCCTCCTCGATCGAGTTAGACGGCTCCGGCAGCGGCTTCTCCGTAACCTTCTCCGCCTCTGCCTGGGCGCCCGCCTGGGTAAGCGTCTGCGACAGCTGCGTGAGGCGCTCGTTGGCCTCATCTGCAGTGAGCACGCCATACTTCACCCAGCGATTGGCCATATCGCCAGCGACCTTGCTGATCTTCGTGGTATCCGGCATGGGCTGCGCCATGACCGGGCGGAAGAGCAGCTTGGAGGTCTGGCCCACGGCCTGCGCCTGCGCCGTGTCCTCGCCCGGGACGGTAATAACGAGCGTGTTGCCGTTCGTCACGACCTCGGCGCCGGACACGCCCTGGCCGTTCACACGCTGCTCCAGAATGGTGCGCGCCTGGGCCAGCTGCTCGGACGTCGGCTCCGCGCCCTGGGGCACCAGGGTGACGCGGGTGCCGCCCTGCAGATCGATACCGAGCTTCGGTGTCGGCGACTTGCTGCCGGTGAAGAAAACCAGGGCGTAGACGACAGCGATGATAAGGACGAAGAGGGCGAGCGCCCTCTTCGGCCACGATCTGCTGCCGCTACCCACGCGAGACCTGCTGCTCAAGGCTAGTACTCCTCTGGGGATGTTGAAATAAAAGGACCAAAATAATCACTGCGGCACGAAGGTGACACACCTAGGCCGCAGACACGATCCACAATCGTACCTCCTTGCACCTCCGATTCCTTAACACGCCCCAAGAAATGGGCGCGTGTGTGACAAGTCCAACCCCGTCCCACACGCGTGTCGGTTCACGCTCCCCGATTGAGTTCCTTCGGATCGCGAAAGGCGCCGCCCACACGGACGGCGCCATCTGACCTGCCTTCGGTTAGCGCTGCGCGCCACCCTGTGCATCGTCGCCGCCCTCGTTGAGCGGCGGGTAGTCCTCGTTCGCTGTGGTATCGGCTGCCGGCGTACTGGCCGCAGCATCAGACTCCGGACGGATGACCGCGGTGCGCTCCACAGTGGCGGTAACACCCGGCGCAATCTCCACGTCGAGCTCGGTCTCGCGCACCGCAACGACGGTCGCGTGGAAGCCGCCCGCAGTCACCACGCGCGCGCCCGGCGTGATAGAGGACTGGAAGGACTCGACCGTCTTACGCGCAGCGCTCTGTTTGCGCATCACCAGAATGTAGGGCACGAAGAGAACAAGCAGAAGGACGATAAGCAAAAGGAAATCCATGCCCCCAGTCTGCCATGCCACTTCCCTGCCCGTCTGCAGCTTGGCGGGGCGTTCGCTCACAGCGTGCGGAGACGAGCGCGCCGTTCCTTACGACCGATGACGCACCCACGCCTTGGCACGTGCCAAAAATGGTGAAGATTCCGCCCGGAAGGAACGCATTTGTGGCAATCGCGGAGCAAGAAACTAGAAGAGTGTCGCGCCGATGGTGCCCTCGGGCGGCTCGAGGCCGAGGTGCTGCCAGGCGGCGGCGGTGGCGACGCGGCCGCGGCCGGTGCGGGCGACCATGCCGGCGCGCACGAGGTAGGGCTCGCAGACTTCCTCGACGGTGGAGGGCTCCTCGCCCACCGCGACGGCGAGGGTGGACACCCCCACGGGGCCGCCGCCGTGGCCGACGATGAGCGCGCGAAGAACCGCGCGGTCGAGACGGTCGAGACCCATCTCGTCGACGTCGAATACCTCGAGCGCACCTTGGGCCGCGGCGAGATCGATGTGGCCGTCACCGTTGACCTCGGCAAAGTCCCGGACACGACGAAGCAAGCGGTTGGCGATACGCGGTGTGCCGCGGGAACGGGAACCGATTTCTACGGCGGCATCAGGGTCGATCTTCACGCCGAGGATGTGCGCCGCGCGGGTGATGACACGCGTGAGGTCTTCCGTGTCGTAGTACTCCATCTGCGCGGTAAAGCCGAAGCGATCGCGCAGCGGGCCGGTGAGCATGCCCGCGCGGGTAGTCGCGCCCACAAGCGTAAACGGCGGGATCTCGAGCGGGATGGAGGTAGCACCGGGGCCCTTGCCCACGATGACGTCAATACGGAAATCTTCCATCGCCATGTAGAGCATTTCCTCGGCGGGGCGGGCGATGCGGTGGATCTCGTCGATGAAGAGGACGTCGCCTTCCATCAAGTTGGAGAGCATCGCCGCGAGGTCGCCAGCGCGCTCGAGGGCCGGGCCCGAGGTCATGCGCAGCGAGGTGCCGAGTTCCTGGGCGATGATCATCGCCATCGTCGTCTTACCCAAGCCTGGAGGGCCGGAGAGCAGGACGTGGTCCGGGGTCACGCCGCGCTGCTTGGCGCCTGTGAGCACGAGGGCGAGCTGCTCGCGGACCTTGGGCTGGCCGATAAACTCGTCGAGCGACTTGGGGCGCAAGGAACGCTCGATGTCGTGCTCGCCGGGCTGCTCGGAGGCGTCGACGTCCGCGTTGCGGTTCGTCGCGGGAATACCCGCCGCCGAGGCCGCCGCAGCCTGGGCCGCAAGCTCATCCGGAAGCTTGAATTCGGTGCGCTCTACATCGCTCATGGTCATTTATCCTAACGAGTTACTTGGCACGGCCCAGCTGCGCAAGTGCGGCGCGCAGGACAGCGGAGGTCGCAGCAGTGGGCTCGGCGGCGACGACGGCATCGACAACGGGGCGCGCCGCCTTGTCGGTGAAGCCCAGACCAATGAGGGCCTCGGTGACTTCGTCGACCGTGGCGGTGGCCGAGGCGGGTGCCGTGGGCGCCGAGGTTCCGGCGTCGGGTACGGCAGAAGTAAAGACAGACACCTTGTCTTTGAGCTCCAGGGCCATGCGTTCGGCCATGCGCTTGCCCACGCCGGGGATGGACTGGAGGCGCTTGGTGTCCCCGCCCGAGATTGCTGCGGCGAGGTCGCCCGCGCCCATGACGGACAGCGCCGCCATGGCGAGCTTGGCGCCCATGCCGGAGACGGTCTGCAGCGTGTGGAACATGTCGCGGTCTGCGGAATCACTAAACCCGTAGAGGGTCATGGAGTCTTCCTTGACCACGAGCGAAGTAAGCACTCGGGTCTCCTCGCCGCGGCGCAGCGTGGACAACGTGGTGGGCGTGGCGAGCACGCTATAGCCCACGCCCGCGCATTCAATGACGGCGTGGTCGAGTGCGATGTCGATGACCTCGCCGTGCAGGGATGCAATCATGGAATCCTCCTAGAGATGAGACGTACGGGTGCGTGAAGCGTTCGTGCCGCCGGTGGTGCCAGGCGCGACGCCGGAGCCTGTGCCGAGTGCCTGGGCTTGGCGGGCAAGCAACGGGGCACGCCAGGCGTGGCAGACAGCCAACGCGAGGGCATCGGCGGCATCGGCAGGCTTAGGCGGAGCTGTCAGGCCGAGGATACGGGTAATCATGGCCGTCATCTGCTTCTTGTCCGCGCGGCCGTTTCCGGAGATAGCCTTCTTAACCTCGGACGGAGTGTACATGTAGACGGGGATGTCGCGCTCCGCCGCGGCGAGAACGAGCACACCCACGGCGTGGGCCGTGTGCATGACTGTGGAGACCTCACCACGCTCAAACACGCGCTCGATGGCGACGACGTCCGGCGTGTAGTCATCCATCCACTCGCGCACCGCCTGCGACAGGCGCAGGAGACGCTCCCCCAGCTCCGCGCCCGACGGCGTGCGGGCCACGCCCACAGCAACGGGAAAGACTTGGCGGCCGCGGCCCGTTTGGACCACGGACAAACCACACCGGGTAAGCCCCGGGTCGATGCCCATGACGCGCACGCGCCACCTCCTTATGCTACATACGTTCTATAAATTAGCACAAAAAAAGAGGCGCCGCGCGGGCGCCCCTTGACACGCTAGGACAGCTTAGGCTTCAGCCTCGAGCTCAGCGAGGACCTCGTCTGAGAGATCCATGTTGGTGTAGACGTTCTGCACGTCATCCGACTCCTCGAGGGCGTCGATGAGGCGGAAGATCTTCTTCGCGTCGTTGGCCTGCAGCGGCACATCGACGGAAGCACGGAAATCGTTTTCCGTGTCGTCGACCTCAATGCCAGCCTCGGTGAGCGCGTCCTTGACGGCCGGGATATCGCCCGGGGCGCAGACGACCTCGAAGCGCTCGCCCAAGTCGTTGACCTCTTCGGCACCAGCCTCGAGCACGGCCATGAGGACGTCATCCTCGGTCAGCTCGCCCTTGGCCACGAAGACCAGGCCGGTGCGGGAGAACATGTAGGACACGGAACCGGACTCACCCAGGTTGCCGCCGTTCTTGGACATCGCGGTGCGCACGTCCGTGGCCGCGCGGTTGCGGTTATCGGTAAGGCACTCGATGAGCATGGCCACGCCGTTAGGGCCATAGCCCTCGTACATGATGGTCTCCCAGTCTGCGCCACCGGCCTCTTCGCCGGAGCCGCGCTTGCGGGCACGCTCAATATTATCGTTCGGGACGGAGGCCTTCTTGGCCTTCTTGATCATGTCGTCGAGGGTCGGGTTCGCCGCCGGATCGCCACCACCAGTCCGAGCCGCAACCTCGATGTTCTTGATCAGCTTGGCAAATTCCTTGCCGCGCTTGGCGTCGTTGGCTGCCTTCTTGTGCTTCGTGGTAGCCCATTTGGAGTGGCCGGACATGGTCCATCCCCTTTCGAATTGGCGAATTTTTCTCGGTTGCCCATTATACGGATATCGGCCTGGGCCGTTTTTAAAGACCCTCCCTAAACGTGCAGGGTTTAAGCCCAGTGTTGCTTAAGGGGTCGCGCGCGTGAGTCCTTCCTGGGACGTCGCAGCGACGAGCTCGCCGTGGTGGTTATAAATGAGGCCGCGGGCAATCCCCGTGCCATTTTCCGCCGACGGCGAATCCAAATGATAAAGCAGCCAGTCAGTCACGCGCAGCGGACGGAAGAACCACACCACGTGATCGAGGCTGGCCATCTGCACGCGCGCGCCGGAGTGTGGGATGAGCGTCGCGCGCAGAAGCAGCATGTCTGTCATATACGTCAGCGCCGCCTGGTGGAACGCGTCATCGTCCGGCAGGTCCGCCGCCGTGTTGCGCAGCCACGCGTCACTAAAGCCGCGACCAGTGGGCGACGGAATATCCATGTCCCGGTCCGGGATGACGCGGATGTCCCACTCCGCCCAGTCACCGAGCACCACGCGTGCCGATGCCGCGTGCGCCGAGGCCGGCTCGAGGGTCTCCGCGTCCGGAACGCTCGGCATGGGCGCGGCATGGCTGGGGCCCACGTCACCGGGACGGTGAAAGCTTGCGATCATGATGTTCTTGAGGTCGCCGTCCTGGTAGGCACGCGTCTCACGCACACAAAACGAGCGGCCGTCGCGAAGCTTTTCCACCCGCAACTCCAGCGGCTTTGTGGAGTCGGACGGCGCCACGAAGTAGCAGTGCAGCGAGTGGACGAATTTGTCCTCCACGGTGTGTTGCGCCGCGCGCAGGGCCTGCCCGGCGACCTGACCGCCAAACGTCCGCGTGATGTTCGACGGCACCGCGGGACCCAGGAATTGCGTCGCCCCGTGGAGCGGGTCCGTCGCGCGCAAGGCGAGCACATCCGCGATTTTCTGCATGGTGGTCTCCTCCGTGGGCCGCTGTAAATGAGAGCACGTCGCTGACGCCCGTTGATAGAGCCCGGGCGCCCCCGGGCCAACGGTGCAAGTATAGGGCCGATCCTACTTGCTATTGTTCTAGGGGTTACGTCTACCCTCGCCGCGTGAAAGTTGCCCGCATGTTGTCTCGTCTCCTCCGTTCCGTCCCCGCCGTGTGGGTCGGCTGGGTCGTCGCCCGGTTGCTCTCCGTCTGGTTTATCAAGCTCGAAGACAATCCGCTGGGCGACGTGTACTACTACCACTTTGGCATCTACGGGGATGACCCCTCGGCCATGACGGAATATCCGTGGCTCGGACAGCTGCCTTCGGCGCTGCTTGCCCGCCTCGTCGGCCCCGACTTTCACGTCTATTGGGTCGCCTTCCCCATTATGATCCTCGTCCTCGACGCGTCGTTTATGGCGCTCGTGCTGCGCCGCCATCCTGAGACGAAGTCCGCCATCGATGCAGCGTGGCTGTGGGTCTTCTTCGGCACGGCCGCCGGCCAGGTCTTCCTGCTGCGTCTCGACCTCTTCCCCGCCCTCGTCGTCGCGGCCGCGGGCTACTTCCTCTTCAAGCACCCGGCTCTGTCCGGGGCGATGGTGGCTATCGCCACCGCCATGAAGCTGTGGCCCGGCGTCCTCGCTGCGGGCATCGTGGGCCGCGCCTCCCACGGGCGCACTTGGTCTGTACTTGCAGCCTTCGTGGGCACGGGCGCAGCCGTCATCGCCGCGACCATCGCTTTCGCCGGCGTAGACCGGCTCACTTCGCCGCTCGACTATCAGGAGGTCCGCGGCCTCCAGATCGAGTCCGTCGCCGCGACGCCATTTGTCTACCGCAACTTCTTCGACCTCGGCACCTGGAAGCTTGCCTATGCCCCCTCCAAGAGCTTCGAAATCACCGGCCCCGGCGTTGAGACAGCCACCCAGATTGCCACGTTCGCCATGGCTGCTGTCATCCTCTTCGGCTTGGGCTGGGCCCTCTATCGTTTTATCCGCGGCGGCTGGACCCCGGAGAGCACCCTCGCCTTCTTCGTCCTCATGGTCCTTCTGCTCATCGTGACGAACAAGGTCTTTTCCACGCAGTACATCACGTGGCTTGGGCCCCTCCTCGTAGTCGCCGTGGCGCGCGGTGGCTGGCCCACCGCGCAGCGCGCGCTACTGTGGACGCTCGCCGTCTTCGCCGTCGTCTGCGCCGGCCTGGGCACCTTCGTCTACCCCTTCAACTACGAGGCCATCTACTCCCCCGATGGCACGCAGTTCCTGCCCGTCGCCGCCCTTGCGCTGCGCAACGTCCTCGTCGTGCTCATGGCACTCGTGGCTGCTGTGTGGTTCGTGCTTGCCTGCCGTCATCCGCGCAGCGGCGCGGTGAGTGTCACGCCGGCGGCCGGTACGCCGGGCGTCGCCCCCACGGCTACTACACCGAGCGATATGCCCGCAGTCGCTGTGCCCCTCAGCACCTCCACTGCTGGGGCAGACCCCCAGCTCGGACAGCGAGCAGAGAGCCAGCCACACTCGACCTCGTCCTCGGAAATGTAGCCCGAGTCCTGCTACTGCGCTTCCGGCAGGCCGACGAATTCAAAGAACTCCGGCAGGCGCGCCGTGCCGCCTAGGCGCAGCCCGCGCACGAGGGGACGCAGACGCAACGCGCGGGTATCGGACACCGCCTCGTTATAAAAACGGTGCGCGAGCTGCACCCGGGTCTCGGCCTCGACGAGCTCAGCCGGCCGCTGCGGGAACGCACGCGCAATGTCGGCCGTGAGTTCGCGCTCGCGCACGCTGCGCTGCTCAAAGGCGCCGTCCGTAAGATTCGTGGACTCAGCGGCGCGGGCCACTTCGCGCAGCGAGGGCTCGAGAGCCGCCGCCACCGCGGCACGACGGTCGAGCGCAGCCTCGAGTTGTGCGAGCGAAGAGTCGATGCGAATGTGCAGGCGATTGAGCCGCTGCGCCGTAAAATACGCCCATGCGAGGATGACCGCGATAACGATCGCGATGACGGCAACGATCACATAATCCACTACGCCCTCACCTTCGATCCGTCCTGGACCGTCTCGTAGACCTGCAGCACCTGCGTGGCCACGTTGTCCCAGTCATACATCGCCGCACGCGCACAGCCGGCCTCCCGCAGGCGAGCGCGCTCCTCCGGCGAGTCAATGAGCTCACGCAGGGCGAGCGCAAGGTCCGCGGCGTCGCCCGTGCGGAAGAGTCGGCCCGCGGGCTGTTCCGAGTCCGCGTCGCACACGGCCGCGAAAGCTTCGAGGTCACTTGCCACGACGGCCGCGCCGGCCGCCATGGCCTCGACGAGCACGATGCCGAAGGACTCCCCGCCCAGGTTTGGCGCCACGTAGATATCCGCGCGCCCCAAAATCTCGGCCTTCTCGGCATCGGAGACTCGGCCCATGAAGTCCACGCCGTCCACGTCCCGGGGGCTGCCGCCGCCCATGACGGTCACGCGGACGTCGCGCTCCAGCACCTCCAGGGCCTTGAGCAAGACGTCGAGTCCCTTGCGCGGCTCGTCGAGGCGGCCCAAGAAGACAATTTCTACTGGGTCGCCAGGAACCGGCTCGCGCGCCGCCGCCGCGTAGACCGAGGTGTCCACGCCATTGGGGATAAGTACCGGGTCACCACCCAGCTGTTCCACCTGCCAGCGCCGCGCCATCTCTGACACGGCAATCCCGCCACGGACCTTCTCGAGCATGGGCATGAGGAAGGGCTTGGCCATGGTGAGCAGACGCGAACTTGCCGCCGAAGCGTGATACGTCGCCACGATGGGCCCCTGCGCAATCCGCAGCGCCACCATGGAAAAGGACGGACTATTGGGTTCGTGGATGTGGAGGATGTCAAAGTTGCCCTCACGGATGAATTTTCGCGTCGCCTTCACCACGCGAGGCCCAATGGACAGCCGCGCCACCGACCCGTTGTAGTTGATGGGAATCGAGCCTCCACCCTTGACCACGAAGTCCGGCAACGAGGTTTCCGGAGCCGCCGGGCCCAGCACCTGGACCTCGTGGCCGCGTTCGATGAGCACCGTCGCCAAGTCAATGATGTGGGCCTGCACGCCGCCGGGCTCATCAAAAGAATAAGGGCAGACAAATCCAATTCTCATTCATTGTCCTTTCGCGCGGCGCGTGCGACGCGCTTCAATGTCGACGTTCCATTCCGGCTGCAGCATATGCCAATCCGCCGGGTGCGCCGCGATATTGTCCGCGAAGCCATCCGCGAGACGCTGGGTTGTTTCCTCCACCGTCGTCACCTCGACCGGCTCAGAGACACTCAGTCCCCAGCCGTCGCCCTCGAACCAGGAATGCACGACGTGCAGTGCCGCGCCCGTCTCCCGCGCGAGGACCGCCGGGCCCGCCGCGAAGTTGGCCTCCTCACCGAAGAAGTTGACGGTGACGCCGGTGCGCGTCAGGTCGCGCTCCGCGAGCAAGCACACCACGCCACCGCGCTCGAGCACGCCGCGCAGGTGCGCCATGGGGTGCTCCCCACCCGTGAGCGGCAGCACGTCGAAGCCCAGGGATTGCCGGAAGTCCACGAACGCGGTGAAGAGGGCCTCGGGCTTCACGCGCTCGGCCACGGTCGTAAACTCGCCGTGCTCTGCGACGAGAAAGGTTCCGGCCATGTCCCAGTTGCCGCTGTGCGGCAAGGCGAGGATGACCCCACGCCCCGCGCTTTCCGATGCCCTGAAATGCTCTAAACCCCGCACTCCGGCCTTCAGCTTCGCGATGAGCTGCGAGTCCTCATGCAACGCGGGCAGACGGAACGCCTCTTTCCAGTAGCGCATGTACGAGCGCATGGAGTCACGCACCAGCTCGCGCGTGACGTTCTCGGGGCCTACGACGCGCGCGAGGTTCCGGCGGAGCATCTCCATGCCGCGGCCGTTGTCCGAGGCATAATCGGCCCCGCGCTCAAAGATCCACGAGGCCACGGAGTCCGGTAGATAGCGGACAAGCCGCCAGCCGGCGAGGTAGCCGGCGGCGGCAAGGTGTTCGGTCAGAAGAGCAGGCTTGCTCATGCGTGTCCGGCCTTTCTAGAGGTCTTCCTTAAAGCGTGCCTTCGTGTCCTGGCGGCGGGCCTGCAGCATGCGCTCGATGACGGTCCAGACGGAGCCGGCGACGAGGACCCACAGGGCCACCTCGATGGCGTGCGGGATGCCCAGGCCTTCGAAGCCCACGCCCACGAGACCGATGATGAGGCGCTCTGGGCGCTCGATAAGCCCGCCCACAATCGTGAAACCGCTCGCCTCGCCGCGCGCCTTGATATAGGAGATGACCTGCGAGCACACGAGCACGATAAGGCACGCCACCACGGTCCACGAGCTCGCGTGGTCCACGTAGACAAGCCAGTAGACGATGGAGGCAAACAGTGCACCGTCCGTGATGCGGTCACACGACGCATCGAGCGTCGCGCCGAAGCGCGAACCGCCCGTGGTCATGCGCGCCATCGTGCCATCGAGCATGTCGAAGGCGGCAAAGAGACCGGAGAGGATGGCCGCGGCGAAGAGATGGTTCGTGGGGATGAGGACCACGGCGATCGCGATGGTGACCACCGTGCCCACCACGGTCACGACGTTAGGGGTGAGCCCCAGCTTGAGAAACGTCTTGGCGACGGGTTCCACCACGACGGCGGCCGGTTTGCGGCCATGCACACTAAGCATGCTTGCCTTCCTCTTCGATTTCTTGCCACCCTGCGGCGAGCACCGCGCGGGTATCCCGCAGCAACGCGGGCAAAACCTTCGTGCCGTCGATGATAGTCATAAAGTTGCTATCGCCCGCCCAGCGCGGCACGACGTGCAGGTGAAGATGGTCACCCACCGAGCCGCCCGAGGCCTTGCCCAGGTTGAAGCCGACGTTGATGGCCTCCGGCCGGGAGACGCGCTTGAGCGTGCGCACGGCCTTCTTCGCGAAGGCCATAAGCTCGGCCGTTTCCTCGTCCGTCAGGTTCTCCAGCTGGGATTCCTTGCGGTACGGCACGACCATGAGGTGCCCCGCGTTATACGGAAACAGATTGAGCAACGCATAGACGTGCTCGCCGCGCGCGATGATGAGCGCGTCCTCGTCCGACTTCTTCGGCGCCTCGACGAAGGGATCCGTGGACGTGCGTCCCGGATCCGTGATGTAGGCCTGTCGGAACGGCGCCCACAGCCGCTCCAAGCGGTCGGGCGTGCCTACGCCGGAGTCAACGTACGTGCCCGCGTGAGCGGGCACGCCCGCGGGCGCGTCGGCCGAACCGGCGGCATCGGAAGGCTTAAACGCGGGCACCGATGTTTCCCTCAGACGGCTGCTCGTTGTTGCGCGAGCGGATCCAGTCCTCGATGACATCGACCGCGCGGCCCACCGACACTCCGTTGACCTGCGTGCCGTCCAGGAAGCGGAAGGACACGGCGTCGGCCTCGACATCGCGGGCACCGGCTAAGAGCATGAACGGCACCTTGCCCGTGGTGTGATTACGGATCTTCTTCTGCATGCGATCGTCCGAGGTATCGACAGTCGCGCGCACACCGCGGGCGCGCAGCTGCTCCATGACCTTCTCCAAGTGCGGCGCGAAATCGTCCGCGACCGGAATACCGATGACCTGGTGCGGCGCCAGCCAGGCCGGGAAGGCGCCAGCGTAGTGCTCGAGAAGCACGCCGAAGAAACGCTCGATGGAGCCGAAGAGCGCGCGGTGGATCATGATCGGGCGCTTCTTCGTGCCGTCCTGCGCGGTGTACTCCAGCTCGAAGCGCTCCGGCAGGTTGAAGTCGAGCTGCACCGTGGACATCTGCCACGTACGGCCAATTGCGTCGCGCGCCTGGACCGAAATCTTCGGGCCGTAGAACGCGGCGCCCGCCGGGTCCGGCACGAGCTCGAGGCCCGAACGCTCCGCGACGCGCTGCAGGATCGCCGTGGAGCGATCCCAAATCTCATCCGAGCCCACGAACTTATTCGGGTCCTTGGTGGACAGCTCCAGGTAGAAGTCATCCAAGCCGTAGTCCTTGAGCAGCGAGATGATGAACTCGAGCACGCTCGTGAGCTCTTCCTCGAGCTGATCCTCAGTGCAGTAGATGTGCGAGTCGTCCTGCGTGAAGCCGCGGGCACGCGTGAGGCCGTGGATAACGCCCGACTTCTCGTAACGGTAGACCGTACCGAACTCGAAGAGGCGCAGCGGCAGCTCACGGTAGGAACGACCACGCGAGGCGAAGATGAGGTTGTGCATGGGGCAATTCATCGGCTTGGCGTAGTAATCCTGCGCCTGCTTGGTGACGTTGCCTTCCTCGTCCGTCTCGCCGTCGAGCTGCATGGGCGGGAACATGCCGTCCTTGTAGAAGTCCAGGTGACCAGACTTGGCGAAGAGGTCGCCCTTCGTGATGTGCGGGGTGTTGACGAAGTCGTAGCCGGCCGCGATGTGGCGGCGACGGGAGTGCTCCTCCATCTCCAGACGGATGATGCCGCCGTTCGGGTGGAACACCGGGAAGCCAGAGCCAATCTCGTCCGGGAAGCTGAACAGGTCCAGCTCCTGGCCCAGGCGGCGGTGGTCGCGCTTCTCCGCCTCTTCGAGCATGGTCTGGTACGCCTCGAGCTGCTCCTTGGACTCGAAGGCCGTGCCGTAGATGCGCTGCAGGCCCGCATTATTCTGGTCGCCACGCCAGTAGGCGGCAGAAGAACGAGTGAGCGCGAAGGCCGGGATGTACTTCGTGGTCGGCACGTGCGGGCCACGGCACAGGTCGAACCACTCGACCTCGCCCGTGCGCGGGTTGACGTTGTCGTAGTGCGTGAGATCGCCCGCGCCCACCTCAGCGGCCTCGTCCGAATCCGGGTCGACGTTGGATTTGTCGACCACGAGCTCGAGCTTGAACGGCTCCTCAGCCAGCGCCTTCTCCGCTTCCTCGTTGGAGGCGTAGGTGTGGCGCTCGAAGCGCTGTGCGGACTTGATAATCTTCTTCATCCGCTTCTCGATGTTCTTCAGGTCTTCCGGCGTAAACGGCTCGGCCGTCTGGAAGTCGAAGTAGAAGCCGTTCTCGATGGCCGGGCCAATGCCCAACTTCGTGCCCGGGAAAAGATCCTGCACGGCCTGCGCCATGACGTGGCCCGTGGAGTGGCGGATGACGGCGCGGCCGTCTTCCTCACTCGCTGCGACCGGCGTGAACACGGTGTCCGTCTCCGGGGTGTGGGAGAGATCGAAGAGCTGGCCGCTCTCGTCACGGACCACCACAACGGCCTCCGGGCCCTTGTTCGGCAAGTCCTTGAGGGCCTGGCCCACCGGAGTGCCAGCCGGGACCGTCACGGGCTCGTAGTTCACCGGTACTGCAGGGATCATTTCCGCCATGTCGCGCTCCTTATGCGCTCACGCGGGACGGGCATACCTGGCCAGCCCCGCTAAAAGTCAAGATACAGCGAATAAGTCTACCCCTTTAAGAGGTTTTCTCCCCAACTAGTACCGCCCTGCGTACCGGGCACCACGTAGTACATCGCCGAGCCGACGTGCGTAATCCATGTATTGAGCTGATCCACCTCATCCAGGCGCGCCTGAATGGGCTCAAACTGCTCACGCGGATTCTTCTGGAAGCAGATAAAGATCTGCCCGGAGTTAGACAATTCTCCCGGCCGTTCCGGTGAGGGCGCCAAGTCAAAGTTATACGGCCTGCGCAAAATGACCTGCTCCGGATGGTCCGCCGGCGGATGGGCACGCGCCACGTGCGATGTCGGGTCAATAGCCTTCAACCCGTACTTGTCGCGCGCCTCGAGGTCCACAGGATCGTTTTCTTCCGTGCCCGACAGCGGCGCACCGTTGTCCAACGTGCGACCAATGGAAATCTCCCGCGCATTGCGGTCGACTTCCTCCCACGTCTCCATGTTCATATCGATGCGCCGCACGACCATCGCCGTGCCGCCCTTGAACGGCCCATCCTCAATCCACACCTGCTCGACAAAGTCCGCGTCCGTCTTGGGATTGACGGTCCCGTCCTTCTGGCCGAACACGTTGCGCGGGGTCTCCCCGTCCTCCAACGAGCCGTTGGCATTGAGGAAGCCTTGCTGCACCCACGCCACATCCGCATACGACGCGCCCGAGCGCACCATATGGCGCAGGACGTGCGAGGCCGTGAGCTGATCGTCACAGCAAATTTGCAGCACGACATCCGTCTGGCCCCATTCGGGGCGCAGCTTGTCCCTCTTATACGAGCGGACATCGCCCAGCCACTCCGGCTTCTGCGCACCAATCTTTGCGAAGAAAGACTCGCCCCAGCCGCACGTCACCGTGAGGTTCGCGGGGGTTTGCGTCATCTCCGGCTCAAGCGATCCGCGCGGCGTCTCCGCCGTGCACAACGCCCGCGCGTCCTCGGTCCACAGCCGCATAAGGTTGCGCGCCCCACGCTGCCCTGCCCCGTCCTTGAGGTTAAATCCCACGAGGTTGACGTGCGCCTGCGAGGGCGTTTGAACGCCCGCCTGGTGCTCGCCATCAAAAGGCACAATGGCGTCCGCAAGCGGGGCACCGCTGACCGATGCCCCCTTCTCCCCACTCGTTGCCTGACTTTCCGGATCCGCTTCTTTTCCGCGGGCACAGCTCGCCACCACGAGCGCGCTTGCCGCGACGGCGCCGCCGGCCATGAGCTCGCGGCGTCCCAACTGCGCGTGTGTCATTGCTAGTCCTTAGTGGGCGTGGTCGTGCTCGGACATGTCCGCCATGCCTGGCATCTCCGACATTCCGGCCATGCCGCCTTCTAAGTCCTGGTAGCCCTCCTCGCCGGCGTTCATGGAACGCACCGGCTGCGCGCCCAGGTCGACGGTCGTGCCGTCCTCAAGCTCCAGCGTGACATCGACTTCCTCGCCAGCCATGACCGGCTCGGCAACACCCATGAGCATGAGGTGCTGACCACCCGGGGCCAGGGTCACGGACTCGCCTGCCGGGATCATGAGACCATCGGTATCTTCCTGCATGACACCGTCGACGACCTCGTGAATCTGGTTCATCTTGGCGTTAATGGACGTGGTGAAGCCCGTGACGTGGATGTCCTTATCCGAGCCGTTGTGGATCTCGCCGAAGATGGCGGTCATATCCGAGTCCGCGGCCATCTCACGCACGACGCCGTCGCGCATGTGGATGTCGCCCATGGCGTGCTCTTCAGAGCCAGCTTCTGCGCTCTTGTCCGCGCCAGCCTTTGCCGCTGCGGACGATGCAGTGTCCACCTTCTCTGCCGAGTCGTTCTGCTGCGCCGGCGAGCATGCCGCAAGCGCGAGGGCCGCGGCGACGACGGACGAAACGAGGACGGTACGAGTATTGAGCATGAACATGCCTTTCTTAATCATTACGGCGAGACTTCGCCGCGAAGAGGATGAGTACTGCGATAACTGCAAGGACCGCGCCCACGGCGATGATCCACTTCCACGGCGTCGACGCATTCTGCGCCGCATCCGCGACCGGATCGCCCGTCGTGGCTTCCTCGGAGGAACCAGCCGCCTGGCCAGCAACGTCAAACGGCACCGAGCCACGCGTCGCATGTCCATCCGAGGACGTGATCTGGAATCCCACCTGGTAGTGGCCCGGTCCCGGGTTCACACCTTCCGGCGTCTCCACGGTGAGCTCGCGCCCGTCCACGGTCGGCTCCGCATCGAAGATCACGTCGCCCGAGTTCGTGTCCGTCACCGCGAAGGTATTGAACCCCTCGCGCGGAATCCCGGAGAACTCCAGCGTGATTTCCTTCGGGAACTCTTCAAGCGGTGCATCGCTTACCACGTTGCCACCCACCACGGAGTCGTGGGCCTGAGCCACCGGTGCCGTTGCGAGTGCCGCTGCCGCGACGAGCGCAGCTGCACTCGATCGAAGGCCCGAACGAAGAATTCTCATGAAGGTGATGCTCCTTGTCTCAAAGTGCGGAAGGTATCCGTGCAATTATCACATCGTATCGCCGCCGCCTACCCCCACAGCTTTCCAGCTCGGGACCAGCGCGCGATACCCAGATAGTCGTTGCCTCGCTGCCAATGGTTCCCAACAAAGATGAACGTCACACTTTCGCGCCACATCCGCCGCGGCTCCCTTCACCCGAGGGCATTTTGCCGTCGAAGCCCTCCCCAACCGCCAATTTCGCGCCACTTCTCGGCAAAAATACAGCCGTTCCAGTTTTCACGCTTCCCCAACGCCTCACAACGCCCACAACGCAAAAGCGCCGCCCCGTAGGGCGACGCTTCAAACTGAGCGGATGACGAGACTCGAACTCGCGACCCTCACCTTGGCAAGGTGATGCGCTACCAACTGCGCTACATCCGCAT
>NZ_JBCJKS010000004.1:127969-160879 GCF_039822565.1 Corynebacterium sp. SA-MJD20WY100
TGAGCGGATGACGAGACTCGAACTCGCGACCCTCACCTTGGCAAGGTGATGCGCTACCAACTGCGCTACATCCGCATGCACTGCGATGTGATGTAAGAAGTAACAACACTGTGCGGTGCGAGTAGAAACATTATCCTTTGGGGCAACAGTTTGCCAAATCGCCCGCTCAGACGCGGGTTTCACCCATCCCCCAAGCACCCAACACGCGCCCGAATGACACCGCTGTCATTTCAGCACCACACGGCACCGTCGGGGCCACTCGAACACGGCGCAGCCCAGCGATCCCCGCCACATTCTCACCTCGACCTGCCGATTAGGTACCGCACACAGGAGCGTGCTACTTTTCTCCTGTACCCAATGAGGTCCTATAGCTCAGTGGGAGAGCGTTCCGTTCACACCGGAAAGGTCGTTGGTTCAATCCCAACTAGGACCACAATCAGCCCCGGCGGCGAGTTCACCTCGCAACCGGGGCTTTTGCTTGCCCGTACTCCGTGTGGCACCCCGTATTCCCTGCGCCGATTCCCTAGAATCCACACTCGTGACTGAATCCCTGCGCGCGAGAATCGACGGCCTGTTTACCGCCCGGCAAGCCCTAGCCCCCGGCTTCGGCGAGCCGGCCGCCCCGGTCTCCCCGGCCGCACAAAATGACGGGCCCGAGACAGCCGCACCAAGCATCAGCCACCGGGTCCTCCGCGCCGCCGCGTGGCCGCTCGCACTTGTCCTGATCGCACACCGGATTCTCATCAGCGCCGTCAACGGCTCCCCCACGGACGACTTCACGACGGTCTACTCCGCCATCCGCCGCATGCTGGCTGGCGACTCCGTCTACGCACAGGCCTACGATCACGTCGATCCGCTCTATCTCTACAACCCCGGCGCCACGCTCCTGCTCACACCGCTGGGCCTCGCGGATAACCCAACAGCCGCACGCATGGCGTTCATCCTCGTCAACGCCGCGTGCATCATCGCTGCACTCGCACTCCTCACCAGACTCGTTGACAAACCCTTAAGCGGCGCCACGCTCCCCTTCGCCATCGCCCTCGCATATGCCACCGAGTCTGTCACCAACACGCTGACCTTCTCCAATATCAACGGCGTCCTTCTCCTCTTCCTCACCGGCTGGCTCTACCTGTTCATTAGGGGCGCACAAGGCCAGACAAAAAGGATGTGGCTTGCCGGACTCGTCCTTGGCATTGCTATCCTCGTCAAGCCACAGTTTGCACCGCTGCTTGCCTTGCACATCGTCAAACTGGACTGGAAGGGCCTCGTCGGCGGCAGCGGAGTGCCGGCGCTGGCCAACGTGATGGCCTGGCCGCTCGTGCCCGGCACGGAAGACTTTACGGGCAAGCTTCTCCCCTACCTTGGAACCACGCGCGACTACGCCAACTCCTCGTGGCCCGGCGTCAACGCCTACTTCCAGCTAAACAGCGGACTCTACTACACAGTCTGGACAGGCATGGCGCTCATAGTCGCCGCCGGACTCATCGCCCTCCTCAGGCGCCGCCACACCGACGTCGCGCTTTGGGCTATGACCACGGCTCCGCTCGTCCTCGTGGGCGTGTTCTTCCTCTCGAGCCTCGGACAGCAGTACTACTCCATGTGGCTCGCGCCCCTTTTATTCACCATTTTCGCGCGCCGCAACGCGCTGGAGTCGTGGCTGCCGTGGCTCGGCGCCGTGCTGTGTCTCGCGCCCATGTCGTGGACTTCTGTGCAGTGGCCGGACGCGGGACGGTGGATGAATTTCTTCGCGGGCACCGCGGGATGGGCCTTCGTCATCATCGGTGTGAGCGCCGCAGCCTTGGGATGGTGGGCCCATGAGCGCGTAGAATCGCGCCATGACTGATTTCAAGCTGATCGCGGACGAAGAGTGGAAGAAGCGCCTCACGCCGGAGGAGTTCTACGTCCTGCGCCAGGCGGGCACGGAACCGCCGCATGTCGGCGAATACACCAACACGACCACGGAGGGCATCTACTCCTGCCGCGCCTGCGGTGCCGAGCTGTTCCGCTCCACCGAGAAGTTCGAGTCCCACTGCGGCTGGCCGTCCTTTTTCTCCCCGCTCGCGGGCGACAAGGTCGTCGAGCACACGGATACCTCGCACGGCATGGTCCGCACCGAGGTCCGCTGCGCCAACTGCGACTCGCACCTGGGCCACGTCTTTGAGGGCGAAGGCTATGACACGCCCACGGACCTGCGCTACTGCATTAACTCCATCTGCCTGAATCTCGAAGAGAAGCCGGTAGAAAACTAAAACAAGGGCCGCACCACCAAGGTGCGGCCCTTCACATCGTTTTACGGGAGAATCTTCATCAGCTCCGCCACATCTGCCACGCGGTGGCCGGTGTGGAACGGAATCTCCTCACGCACGTGGTGGCGCGCCTCGGTGTAACGCATGAGGTGCATGAGGTCAACGATGCGGTCGAGGGTCGGGGCCTCGAACGCGAGCATCCACTCGTAGTCACCCAGCGCGAAGGCCGGCACGGTGTTCGCACGCACATCGGGGTAGTTACGCGCCTGCTTGCCGTGCTCGGCGAGGATGCGGCGGCGCTCCTGCGGGTCCATCGTGTACCAGTCGTAGGAACGCACGAACGGGTAGACCGCAATCCACTCGCCCGGCTCCTCGCCCATGATGAAGGACGGCAGGTGCGAGCGGTTGAACTCGGCCGGGCGGTGGAGCGCATTGCCCACCCAGGTGACTTCAGAGACCTGACCCAGGGTCGTCTCGCGGCGGAAGTCCGCGAATGCCTTCTGGATATCGGAGAACTCCTCCGCGTGCCACCAGATCATGTAGTCGGCAGATGCACGCATGCCGGACAGATCGTAGATGCCACGAACGGTGATCGCCTCATCCAAACCAGCGAAGAAGGCCTGGGCCTGTGCGATGGCCTCATCGCGTTCGGTGCCCAGCGCGCCCGGGTAGACGCGGAAAACCGCATGCTGCGAGTACTGCTGGCGGGAGTTGAGCTCCTCGAAATCAAGCTTGGCCATGAATCCTCCATGAAAGTAAAAAGGTTGAACGGACTCCATCTTAAGTTGGATACCGCCCCGCGCGCACCTTTCCACCCCACACGGCGCGCCTCACACCCCCAGCCTCACCCACCGGCTAGGTTTATCCCCCGTGACCCCAACTAATTCGCAGCAGCCTACAGAGCTCCGCCCTACCGAGCCTGCCGATACCCCCCGTGAGTCCGGCACCCCCGCCGCCTTCACGCAGGCCGTCGAGTCCATGCACGCCGCGCGCATGCGTCCCGAGATCACGCTGGGCACCATCCGTCCGCCGCAAAAGCTGGCGCCGTTTAGCCACGCGATTGGCCTCGAGGTGGGCAATCAGGACCTCGACGTCGTCCCGCAGGACTCCGAGGGCGATGCCTTCGGTCGCCTCATCCTGCTCCACGACCCGGCCGCGGAGGAGTCATGGACCGGCTCTATGCGCCTTGTCGCCTATATCCAAGCCGACATGGACTCCGAGGTCGCCTCTGACCCGCTGCTTCCCGATGTTGCCTGGGAATGGCTCACCGAGTCTCTTACTGCCTGCCGCGCCGAGCACACCAACCTCGGCGGCACCGTAACCTCCACGGCGTCTGTCCGCTTCGGCGAAATCGGCGGCCCGCCGCGCGCCCACCAGATGGAAATGCGCGCCTCCTGGACCGCGGACGGCATCGATCTCTCCTCACACGTAGAGGCCTTTGCCGCGGTCCTCGCCAACGTCGCCGGCCTTCCGCCGGAGGGCGTCACCGACCTTATGCGCGGCTAATGACCCACCTTCTCGATAGGCCCGCGGACGGCATCCCACCCGTCGCCGCGACTCCGGCCGCCTTCCAGCGCGCCGCGGACCAGCTTGCGGCGGGCTCCGGTCCGTTTGCCATCGACACGGAGCGCGCCTCGGCGTTCCGCTATGACGACCGCGCCTTCCTGCTGCAGATTCGCCGCGCAGGCTCCGGCACGGTCCTCCTCGATCCCGAAGGCGGCCGCGACGCGCTGACCACAGCGCTCGCCCCCGTGCTCAACAACCAGGGCTGGATCATTCACGCCGCACCCAGCGATCTTCCCTGCCTCGCCTGGCTCGGTCTCTACCCCAGCGCCATCTTCGACACGGAACTCGCCGCCCGCATGGCCGGCTTCGACCACCCGAACCTTGGCGCCATGCTCGAGGAGCTCTTCGACGTCGAGCTCGAGAAGGCATACGGCGACGCGGACTGGTCCGCACGCCCCATCCCCGCCCACCAGCTTGCCTATGCCGCCCTCGACGTCGAGCTTCTCCTCGAACTCGGCCGTAAGCTCGCCGATATCCTCGCCGAGGATGGCAAGCTGGGCTGGGCCAACGCTGAATTCGCCCATATCGTGGACGAACACCGTTCCATCACCGCGCCGCCGGAGCCAGACTGGACGGATTTACGGGGCATCGGCAGCTTGCGCACGCCCACACAGCTCGCCGCCGCCCGCGCCCTGTGGACGCACCGTGACCGCCAAGCCCGCGCGCGTGACATCGCGCCCGGCAAAATTCTTTCGAACAAGGCGCTTCTCGAAGTCGCTCGTTCCCTGCCGCGCTCCGAGGAAGCCCTCCGCCGCACTCGTGGATTCCCTCGCCGCCGCGCCGGCGCCTCCCAGGCCTGGTTCACGGTCCTCGAAACCGCCCTGCGCGCCGACCCCTCGACATTCCCGCGCCCTGACCTTTCGCTGGCTCCCGTGCCCGGCAAGTCCACGTGGTCACGCGACTACCCCGAGCTCTGGGAGGTCTACCAAGACATCCGCGCCGACATCGACGCCCTCGCGGACGACCTTGTCATGCAGCCCGAGACCATCATCAAGACCTCTGCGGTCCGCGCCGCCGTGTGGGCTGCGCTTGGCGAGCCCCGCTTCTCCAGCGACGTCGCCGGCACGCTGACCCGCGCTGCGGACATCCCGACGCTCCTGCGCGACGAAGACTGCCGCGACTGGCAAGTCCAGCTCGTCACGCCCATCCTCGAGCGCGCCCTCTTCCGCTAACCCCCGGTTCTTGTCAAAAATCGATCAGCTATCGCGATTCTGAGCACAATTTTCGCAAGGAACTACGGCCGCGCCGCCAGGTACTCCAGAATCGCTTTCACGCGCCGGTTGTCTTCCTTCGGGTCGAGCCGAAGTTTGAGGAAGATATTGGACACGTGCTTGGCCACCGCCGCCGCAGAGAGCACCAGCGCCGAAGCAATCTCCTTGTTCGATTTTCCCTGGCTCATGAGCTCGAGCACCTCGCGCTCGCGCGGCGTGAGCTCCGCCAGCCCCGAGCGCCCCGAGGCCATCAGTGCCTTGGCGACCGTCGGGTCGATCACCGTGCCGCCCTGCGCCACGACCTCAAGGCTCGACAGAAAGTCCGCGACCTCGGAGACACGATCTTTGAGGAGGTAGCCCGTCCCGGCCGTGTCCACGTCGAAGAGCTCCACCGCATAGGCCGGCGCCACGTATTGCGAAAGCACCATGACCGCCAGCGAAGGAAACTCGCGTCGCAGAGACACCGCCGCTTTCAGGCCATCGTCCGCCATATTCGGCGGCATCCGCACGTCCGTGACCACGATGTCCGGCAACGGGCCCGACTCCACTAACTCGATGAGCGAGGGCGCCGTCGCGGCCTGGCCCACGATCTCGTGGCCGCGGCGCTCCAAAAGACCAGCCACGCCCTCACGCAACAGCGCCGAGTCATCCGCCAACACGATTCTCATCGCACACCTCCGAGCCCAGAAGCCCCACGGTCCAACAGCAACGGAATGGAACACGCCACACGCGTCGGCCCACCTGGAGGCGAGGACAACGTCAACGCGCCGCCGAAGGCCTCCAATCGCTGCGCCATGCCCGCAAGCCCCTGGCCTGGCACGACGGCCGCGCCACCCGGGCCTTCGTCCACGACCGAGATGTGCAGATCCGCATCCGAGGTCACGAGCACCGTCACGGGCGCGCCCGGCGCGTGCTTCGCCGCATTCGTCAATGCCTCCGCCCCGAAGAAGTACCCGGCCGCGAGCACGGACGGCGACAGCGAAGGAAGCGGGTGCGGAGCAAAGACGGAGACGTGCGGACCGTAAGAGGAGGCGACATCGGAAAGCGCGGCCACCAGCCCGTGGTCCTTGAGCACCTGCGGATGGATGCCGTGCACCGTCGTCCGCAGAGCCGCAAGTCCCGCGTCAAGGTCTTTCTTCGCTGCCGCAACCAACGTCGCGGCTTCCCCAGTAAGGTCCAAGGAAGCCTCACCTAGCTTGATGGACGCCGCCACAAGGTACTGTTGCGTCCCGTCGTGGAGGTCGCGCTCGATGCGCTGGCGTTCGACCTCGTAGGCGTCCGCAATCGCGCGGCGTGAGGCCGTGAGCCGGGCAATCTCCGCGGCCTGGCGCTCCTCGTTGGTGGTCTTTCGCTTAAACATCGCCTCCGATCATAACCACGGCGCCAGCCGTGGCGGGCGGGGGTAGAGCTAGCACTACCGCGAACTCTAGCGGTGGCACCATTCAATCTGTGCGCCTTAACCTGTGAAATGAGAACCATGACACATTCACTTTCACTTCATGACATCACGAAGGACTACGGCCAAGGCCCGGTCCTCTCCGGTATTTCCCTCGACATCCAGCCCGGCGAAACCGTCGCCGTCATGGGGCCCTCGGGCTCCGGCAAGTCCACGCTGCTGCATTGCATGTCGGGCGTGCTCACGCCCACGGACGGCGCCGTCTTCTTCGGCGAGACCAACATTGCCAAGCTTTCCGATACCGCCCGTTCCCGCCTTCGTCTCCAGCACTTCGGCTTCGTCTTCCAGGACGGCCAGCTCCTTCCGGAGCTCACCAACGTCGATAACGTGGCGCTGCCGGCGATGCTCACTGGGTCCTCGCGCGGCGCGGCCCGCACGCGCGCACAGGCGCTGCTTGATCAGCTGGGTCTCGGCGGTCTGGCTCTGCGCCGTCCGGGCGACGTCTCGGGCGGCCAGGCCCAGCGCGTCGCCATCGCTCGCGCGCTTGCCGCTGAACCGTCCATCGTCTTCGCGGACGAGCCGACGGGCGCTCTTGACCAGTCCACCGGCCATGAGGTCATGCAGATGCTTACCACCGTCGTCCGCCAGTCGGGCGCGAGCCTTATCATGGTCACGCACGACCCCAAGGTCGCGGACTGGATGGAACGCCGCGTAGAGATCCGCGACGGTCTCGTCCACGACGACCGTCTCGTGGGCGGCGTGCGTACCGCAGCGCCCACTGCAGCACAGGGAGGCGCACGATGAGCACGGCAACCCTGACTTTCCAACTGCATCGCGCCTCACTGCATGCCCGCACGGGCACCGGCACGCTATCGCTGCTGTCCATCCTGTCCATCGCCGTGGGTTCGACCGCTGCGTTTCTCGTCGCGGGCGGCACGTGGATGTTCTGGGTACGTGCCCACCACCCTGAGCTCGTCACCGAATCGATGCGCGGGACCTACGGCAACGAGCCGGACTTCCTCTACACCTGGTTCTCGTTGGCGTTGTTCGCGTGCGCGTTTATCGTTCCCGCCCTGTTTAGCTTGACCGCCCAGGCCGCCGTCCTCGGCGCCTCCGGCCGCGAGCGCCGCCTCGCCACGCTGCGACTGCTCGGGCTGTCTTCCCGCGACGTCACGCGCATGACGGTCATCGAGACCGGAATCCAGGCCATCATCGGCATAGCACTCGGCTTAGCCAGTAGCGTGTTGCTTGCCCCCGTCTTCACCAACTTTGAGTTCCAGGACCGTCCCGTCGAGCTCCGCGAAATCCTCTTGCCATGGTGGGGCTACCTCGCAGTCGCCGCGACGCTGTTCTTCCTCGCGCTCGGCGCTGCGTTCGTGGGCATGCAACGCGTCCGCGTGAGCCCCCTCGGCGTGGCACGCCGCTCGACTCCGCCGGCGCTGAAGTACTGGCGTCTCATCGCATTCGTCCTTCTCGTCGCCGTCGTCGCCGTCATCGTGCGCAACTTCGACTTCAATGCCGCCATCGCAAGCATCGCCGGAATGATCGGTTTGCTCTGTATTGTCGTGGTGAGTATCAATTTCGTGGCCCCCTTCCTGCTGCAGGTGGCTGGACACATCGTTTCCCTCTTCCCCGGCACCGCGCATTTCGTCGCGTGGCAGCGCGTGGCCACGAACGGCAAGCGCGCCTGGCGCCGGGTGGCTTCTCTGGCTTTCTTCGGCTTCCTCGCGGGCTACCTCGTATCCTCGCCGCTGAAGCAGGATAACCTTACGCTCGCCATGCGCGAGGAGGGCGATATTCTCACCATCTTCAAGGACGTCTCCACAGGTGCCTTGCTCACGCTGCTGTTCGGTTTCATCCTCACCGGGTTGTCCATATTCCTGGGTCAGGCAAGCGCTGCCTTTGAAGGCGCGCAACTCTCGCGCTCGCTTCAGCTCATGGGTGTGCCGCGTCGATTCCACACCGCCGTGAACTTCATCGAGATCATGGGCCCGGCGGTAGGCGTGAGTCTCCTTGGCTTTGCCCTCGGTTCCCCACTTGCGTTTATCATGTTCGCCTCCACGGGCACCGACGTCGACGCAGCTGGCCGCGTGCTCATGGCGCTGAGCTTCCTCGGCGCCGGCTGGGGCATCACTCTCATCGCGGCACTCGCCGCCGAGCCCCTGCGCTCCCGCGTACTGGCCTCGGGGAGGCGCCACGAATGAAACTCGCACTCAAAATCATTGGTGCCGTTCTCGCGGTGCTCGTCGTTGCAGCCCTCGCCCTCGTCTACGTCTTCGGCCCCACCTATGGGGCAATGTTCACGGGCAAGCCCATCTTCCTCTTCGGCGCTTCTGAGTCGCGCATCAACACAGCGATGCTCGACACCGCCGCCGCGCAAGGCATCTACGCAGACTCGCCGGAGTTCAAGGACGTCTACGAGCGCGCCAAAGACGACCCGGCGGCGCTCGACGACGCCATCACAGCCGCCGGCGGCAAGCACTCCACCATCTACACTCGCGAAGAAGAGGAATCCGTGCCGCACACCGACCCGAAGGTGGAGCTGCGCAACAACGTTGTCTGGGCCACCGTGCCCGGCATCGGGCGCTTCGACGACGGCCAAGCCTACGCCGACACGCTCGCCCACGGGCTTGCCGATGCCCCCGCCTGCGCCGCCGTTGTCGACCTGCGCGGAAACGGCGGCGGCGACATGGGACCCATGCTCGCAGGACTCAGTCCCCTGCTCCCTGACGGTCCAGCGCTCTACTTCCAGTCCCGCTCGCGGAAGACTCCCGTCATGATCGACGGCAACCACGTCGCGGGCGGCGGCACGCCCACCACGACCTCCGGCGGCAAGCTGGACCTGCCAGTGGCGGTGCTCACCGATGGTGAGACGGCATCGTCAGGCGAGGCAACGCTGCTGGCCTTCCGCGGCCTGGACAACGTGCGGACCTTCGGCGAGCCCACCGCGGGCTACGCGTCAGCGAACGTGGTCATCGACTACCCCGACGGCCGCTCGCTCATGCTCACCGTCGCCAAGGACGTCGCCCGCACCGGCGAGGAATTCGCTGAAGACCCCATCGCCCCGGACGCGCCGCTCAGCGAGCTCGATGGCTGGCTCCACGACGTGTGCCGCTGACTTTTACGCCAACGAAGCCCCCAGATCTGTGGAGATCTGGGGGCTTCGTCGGCTAAAAATTCCTACTCGGAGTCAGAGTCCTCGGTCAGATCCGAAACCCAGCCCACAATCGACTCCGCGATGCCAGCCGGGTCGAGGCCAACCTCCTGAAGCAGCTCGCCGCGCGAAGCGTGCTTCGGGTACATATTCGGAAACGCGAGGCGACGGTGCGGGGTGTCGACCTCGGCGGCGCTCAAAGCCTCGGAGACCAGGGAACCAATGCCCCCGCGCATCACTCCATCCTCGATCGTCACCACGAGGTCGTGGTCGCCGGCTAGCCCGATGACGGACTGTGGGACCGGCACAACCCAGCGCGGGTCGACGATGGTGACGTTGACACCCTCTGCTTCGAGGAGTGCGGCGGCATCGAGAGAGCGCTGCGACATCGCGCCGATGGACACGATGAGCACGTCAGGCGATGCCTCGTCCTTGTTGTCGCTGTAGTGGAGGATGTCCACACCGTCGGCCAAGGTGTCCACGGCCTCCTGGTCCTCGAGCAGGTTGCCCTTAGGGAAACGCACAACTGTGGGGCCGTCGTCGACCTCGATGGCCTGTTGAAAGAGCTCGCGCAGGCGCGAGCCGTCGCGCGGGGCCGCCACGCGAATGCCCGGGACGATGGATGAAATGGCCATGTCCCACACGCCGTTGTGCGAGGCGCCGTCCGAGCCCGTCACACCCGCGCGGTCGAGCACGAGCGTCACCGGCATGCCCAACAGGCCCACGTCCATGACGAGCTGGTCGAAGGCGCGGTTGAGGAACGTCGAATAGAGCGCCACGACCGGGTGCAGGCCAGCCAAAGCGAGACCGGCGGCCGAGGCCACGGCATGCTGCTCCGCGATGCCCACGTCGAAGAAACGCTCCGGGTATTTATCCGCGAAAGGCTGCAGGCCCGTGGGCCCAGCCATGGCGGCGGTGATCGCCACGATGTCGTCGCGGCGCGCACCGGCGGCGAGAAGCTCCTCGGAGAACGCCGCGGTCCAGCCCGGCTGCGATTCCTTGAGCGCCACGCCCGAGACCGGGTCGATGGCACCCGTGGAATGCATCTGGTCGTTCGGCTCGTTGACGGCCGGCGCGAAGCCGTGGCCCTTCTCCGTCACGCAGTGGACGATGATGGGGCCCTCGTAATCGCGGGCATAGGAAAACGCGTGGTTGAGCGCATCGATATCGTGGCCGTTGATGGGACCGATGTACTTCATGCCCAGCTCAGGGAACATCTCCTCCGGCATGACGGTGGACTTGATGCCCTCTTTCATCGCATGCAGGGCATCGAAGGCGCGCTCGCCTACCCAACCGAGCTGCTTGAGACGCTTCTTGCCGTGCTCCATGAGCTCGTCGTAGCCGTGCTGCGCCCGGATATAGGACAGGTTCTCGGACAGGCCGCCAATCGTCGGCGAGTAGGAACGACCGTTGTCGTTGACCACCACGACGGCGTTGCGCGACTTGGTCGTCGCCAGGTTATTGAGCGCCTCCCAGCACATGCCGCCCGTCAAAGCGCCGTCGCCGACCACGGCCACGGCGTTGCGGTGCCCCTCGCCCTTGAGCGCAAATGCCTTGGACAGGCCGTCCACGACGGAAATCGCCGCCGAGGCGTGCGAGGATTCCGTCCAGTCGTGCTCAGACTCGCCGCGGTCGGTGTAGCCGGACAGGCCGCCCTTCTGACGCAGCGTATCGAATTGGTCTGCACGACCCGTGAGCATCTTGTGCACGTAGGACTGGTGCGAGGTGTCGAAGACAATCGCATCATTGGGCGAGTCGAAGGTGCGGTGCAGCGCGATGGTGAGCTCCACGACGCCCAGATTCGGGCCCAGGTGACCGCCGGTGGCGGAGACCTTCTCAATGAGCAGCGCACGCACCTCGTCCGCGAGCTGACCCAGCTGCTGCGGGGTGAAGTTCTTCAAATCGCGGGGCGATTTCACCAGATCCAACAGTGCCATGGAGTGCTTTCTACCTCTTCTTGGAAAACAATGGATTCTCTTCACGTTACCTGTTCAGGCACGCGGGAGACTAATACAACTCGGCGGGTTCCAGGAGTGCCAGCGCCTCCATATGGTGGGTGCCCGGGAAAGCGTTGATGACGGCGAGGCGGCGCACGGCGTAGCCGTGTTCGCGCCACGTCGCCAAGTCCCGCGCGAAGGTCGCAGGATCGCAGCCCACGTGCACCGCAGCGCCCGGGCTTGCCGATGCCGCCTTTTCCACAACCTCGGCACCCGCGCCCGTCCGTGGCGGGTCAAGCACGATGGCATCGGGTTTGGGAAGCTGGTCGATGGCCTTTTCCACCAAGTCGTTGTGGAGTACCACGTCGTAGTCTGCGAGTGCGTCCTGGCGCGCCTTCGCCGCAGCTGGCGAGTAGTCGACGGAGACGACGGTGACCTCGGGGCCTGAGGGGGCTTCCGGGTCCGCGTCGATATCGGCGTCGAGCTCCTTATCGAGCACGGAGGTCGCGCCGGCGGGCAGGCCGGGCGCGGTCGTGGCCAGGGTCTCGGCGAGCGCGGGGACGAAGACGCCCACGCCGCCGTAGAGATCCCACGCCACGCGCTTGGAATCCGGGTACGGCAGATCCGCATACGCGCCGTCGACATCCGCGACGGACAGCCAGTTGCGCACGAGCTTCGCATACGCATCCGGGGCCGCGGTATGCGCCTGCCAGAAGGCGGTGGCCGGGAAGCGGAAGTCGTGGCCATCGGCGGTCTCGCGGACGGTGCCGGAGCCCTCGAGGACGCGCTCCACGCGCTCGACGCGCTGACCGCGCGGCGGCTTAGCAGTCTCCACGACGTGGCGCACGCCATCGGCGTCGAGCACGGCGATGACCTCGGAGCCCGGCGTAAAGCGCTGGGCGCCCGGCCCCACGAGTCCGTCAACGAGTCCCGGGGCCAGCTGCGTGCAGGCCACGTCCGTGACGAGGTCGTGGCTGCCGCGCTTACGCAGGCCCGCGCGGCCCTGGGCGTCCACGCCCAAGCGGACGCGGGTGCGCCAGCCACGGCGCGGTTGCACGTCGATGAGCTGCGGGTCCGGAAGGTCCGTGAGCTTGCCCAGGCGGCGCAGCTGGTCGAGCATGACGTCAGCTTTGAGGCCAAGCTCGGCCTCCGGGTCGAGCGTTGCGAAGTCGCAGCAGCCCGCACCGGCCGCGGCGGCCGGGCACGAAGACTCGACGCGCAGGGGGCCGGCCTCGACGACGTTGACGAGCCGGGCGCGGCCGAAGCGCTTCTTCAGCTGCGTGAGCTCGGCGTCGACGGTGTCGCCCGGGTAGGCGCCCGCGACGAAGATGGTGCGCCCGTCCGCGGCGTGGGCAATACCCTCGCCGCCGTGGGCCATGCGCTCCACGGTAAGCCGAATGGTCTCGCCCTTGGTGAGCTCGGGTGTTTCTGCGGAAGTCATAAGTTATGCCTCTTTCTGGGCAGGTTCTGGAGTCTCGACGAGGCCCGAAGCCTCGACGGCAGCGTTGGCGCGGCGGACCATCCAGATGGTGAGCAGGGTGACCAGGCCGGTAAGCGGCCAGCCCATGAGAATGCGGGTGACGCCCAGCGTTGTGGTGTCACCGTGGTTGTACATGCCGTTTTGGACGAGGAAGCGCGCGAGGAACACCGCGGCCCAGCCAGCGGTGGCGTAGGAGTACGCCCACATGGCCTTGGGCACCTGGCGCCAGGCCATGGATTCGCCGTTGATGCCCTTCCACACCACGCCCACGGCGGGCCAGCGGAAGATGATAGAAGTGAGGGACAGCACCGCGAGCACGAGCGAGACCCAGATGCCGTACAGGAAGTAGCCCTTCGCGTCGCCGGTAAACCACGCGATGGCCGCGCACAGCGCCACGCCCAGCAATCCCGAGATGGCCGGCTGCAGCGTCTCCTTGCGGATGATGCGCCACACCGTGATGACGAGCGCCACGCTGAGCGCGGCGAGCAACGCCGGGCCCAAGCCCCACTGGTTATTGACCGGGATCAGCACGACGACGGGCAGCGTCGCCGAGACGAGCCCCGTGAGCCCGCCCATCTGCTCGAGCAGCGTGGGCTCGGCCTCGGGAGCGTCGTCGAAATCGTCACCAGGACGCTCGGAAGAATGATCTGCCACTAATTGTCTTCTTTCAGTTCACGCAGCTGCGCGGCCGCCTGTGCCTCGGCATCGGTGGGCTGCTTATTCGCCTCGGCCCTCTGGGCCTCTTCGCGCTGCTTCATGGCCTTCTGCATCTCCTCGACGAGCGGGGCCGGCATGACCACAGGTAGCGAGTTGCCGGCGAGCACCGGGTCGTCGCCACGGTAGACGAACGTGCGCGCGGCGACCTCGCGGCCGAGCACGGCGAGCTCCTCTTCCATGCCCGCCGGCGCGGCGAGCGTAAGGCGCAGCATCCAGCGCGGGCCCTCGATACCGACGATGCGAATGACGCCGTTGTCGCTGTGTCCCAGCACCTCGCTGCCCCACGGGCCCTCCTCGACGGAGGTCGTGAGCCCATCCTTCTCGATGCCACGCAGCAAGTCCTGCGCGGCCTCGGCCCACTGTCCGGACGAACGCGGTGCGGCGAATGCGACCGGCGTAATCCGACCCACGCGCGTCACGATATGGAGCATCTTCGGGCCCTCCGGGCCCATCTCCACCTGCACCTGCGAGTCCTTGGGCAGCGGAATGCGCATGGAGCCCAAGTCGAGGATGCCCACCGAGAAATCCTTGAAGTCGAAAGACTCGATGTCGACATGGTCGCCGTCGTAGGGACCATTCGCGCCATTGACCGGATCGTGCGGGATGGTGACAATCTGCACGCCCGGCTGCGAGGCGGCCGGCGTCTCAGCGCCAGCAGCCGCAGGGGACGCAGAGGTGTCTAGGGGCTCGGCCGAGGGGGCAGCGCCAGGCTCGGATTTCTTGCTAAAAGGCCACATATTTTTCTCCTCAGAGTCGGGCTAGTTCACGCCGGTGGAGCCGTAGCCGCCGGCCCCGCGTTCGGTTGCATCGAGATCCTCGACCTCCACGAAGCCAGGCAACTCGACGCGCTGGACAACGAGCTGGGCAATGCGCATGCCGCGCTCGACCGTAAAGGCGTCGCGCGGGTCGTGGTTGATAAGGCAGACCTTGATCTCGCCGCGGTAATCAGCGTCCACTGTACCCGGCGTATTGACGATGGACAGGCCATGCTTGGCGGCCAGGCCCGAGCGCGGGTGGATGAGGCCAACCGTGCCCAGCGGCAGAGCGATGGCAATGCCAGTGCTGATAAGGGCGCGTTCCCCCGGCTCGACCGTCACGGTCTCGGCGGCATAAAGATCAGCGCCGGCGTCGCCGCGGTGCGCGCGCTGCGGCAGCGGCAGCTCCGGGTCAAGGCGCTTGACGCGGATATCGGCTACGGGCTCCTGCGAAGTAGTAAAAGTCACGCGCCCCAGCCTACCGCCCCGCGCGCCCCACGAGCCCACCGGGAGATGGAACTTAAGTTGGACTGTCGTAGACTGTCCCCTGTGTCTGATTCCGTGTCTGCTTCCGTGTCTGATTCGCACAACTCGCCCACTCCCGCACCCACTGTCCTCTACCAGGAGCGGTTCTGGGTGCCGTGGTACTTCTGGCTGTACGGAGCCATCGTGGTTTTCGTGGCCACCGCCACCTTCAGCTTGAACCGCGCGCCGATGTGGCTCTACATCATTGGCGCCGTCCTCACCGCGCTGGGCGTGTGGGTGCTTATCACGTGGTCCGGCACCGTCCTGCGCGTCGAGCAGGACCCAGACGGCTCGCGCTGGCTCACCGTCAAGGGTGCGCAATTGCCTTCCGATGTCGTCGCGCGCTCGCTTGCCATCCCCTCCACCGCCCGCCGCAACGCGCTCGGCCCGCAGCTTGACCCCGCGGCCTTCCTCGTCACGAAGGGCTGGATGAAAGAGCACGTCATGCTCGTCCTCGATGATCCCGAGGACGACACCCCCTATTGGCTCATCGCCACGAAGCATCCGCGCGAGGTCCTCGAGGCCTTCGTGCCCGCCCAAGCCGAGCAGGCGGCGTCTACGCTGAACTAACCGGGTTGCTGCCGAAAATCTTCTCTCGGTTCACGATCGCCGCGCGATTTTCGGCAGGAACGGCATATTCAACTCATCCGCATCGCAACAGCACAAAGCCCGGCTCTCCCGCCGCGCCGCCCCAAAGGCAGCGGCAGGAGGCCGGGCGTGCGCAGTTGTCCGTTTTAAGCGCAGTCCATGCAGATAGGGTCGTCGCCCTCGTAATGGGACAGACGCTTGTTGGACTGCACGAGGAAGCACGAGGCACACGTGAACTCGTTTTCCTGGCGCGGGATGACCTCGACGTTGAGCTCTTCACCGGTGAGGTCATCCATCGGCGGCGCGAAGGGCTCCACAATCTCGCCGTCGTCGTCCATGCCATTGTTTTCGGTCTCAGCGGCCTTGAGGCCCTCCAGGGAGTCGGTCTCTTCCTCGTCCTCCGCGCGGCGGCGCGGTGCGTCGTAATCGGTAGCCATGGTGGTCAATCCTTACAGGGTTAGATGGGGCTTTTTCTAGCTTTATCGGGGTGCATACTAAACGACGATTGGCCGCTTGTCATTCTCCGCTTGCCACGGGGTTAATCCCCGTTTACCCCCACCGCTCTACGCTGGGATTTTGTTGGTTCCCTTAGCCTCACTTAAGGTGACCCACGCCGCTGGCGCGACGCTCGGCTGGGCGGCAAAAAAGATGGCACCATTCTTGCCGTCGGCCTCCATGCCCGGATGCACGACCGCGCACCCGGCTTCACGAGCGATAATCGTGCCCGCAGCGCAGTCCCACGCCTTGATGCCGTGCTCGTAGTAGACGTCCACGGACCCCTCCGCCACGCGGCAGATATCAAGCGCCGCTGCGCCAATGCGGCGAATATCACGCACCCGCGGCAGCAGTCGCACGAGGACTTCCGCTTGCGCGCGTCGCCGCGATGCCTCGTAGCCAAAGCCCGTAGCCACCAGGCTTAAGGCTGGGTCGGTCTCCGTACGCGGATGCACAGGCTGCGGCGACGAACCGCCGCGCACAACCGTTGCACCATGCCCCAGCGCCGCCGCGTACGTCACGTCTTGTGCGACGTTGACCACACAGCCTGCCACCGGCTCGCCGTCGACGACCGCGCCGATGGAGACGGCATAATCCGGCACGCCATACAGGAAGTTCACCGTGCCATCGATCGGGTCGACCACCCACGTCACCCCGCTCGAGGACTCGCGTGCGGCACCCTCCTCGCCCAGCAGACCATCGAAGGGTCGGGCCGCCAGGAGCTCGCCCGTAATAAAGCTTTCCGATGCCTCGTCCACTTCCGTGACCGGATCCACCGCCGAAGACTTCGTGTGATGGGCATGCAGCCCCGCTCCCTGCGGTCCGGCCAGCTCCGCACGGCGCGTACGGATAAGCGCCGCCGCCTGGCCCGCCACGCGCACCGCGAGGTCGCGCAGCTCGGCGGCGTCGACGTCTTCCGGAACTTCTGGTGCCGCCGCGGACATCGCCTCCAGAGACGGCACATCGCCGCATAGTTCCGGGTCGTTGTACGAGGACCCCACCAACGCCGCGAAGGAGGAGCCAGGACCGGTTGGATTCTTAGGACTAGTCATGGCCTCCATCATGCCCGCCCCGCCCCGCGCCCGCATCCGCACCACCTCGAACCAACAACCGCATCCTCGAGCCCACAACACGGTCGCGCACAAACCGCCCACACCACACGCAGCAACGCCGTATGCTGGCATCTATGACTGTAAAATCCCTCCCCGCCAACGCGGGCTTTGGCATCGACGTGGGTGGCTCCGGCATCAAGGGAGCCATCGTGGACCTCGACACCGGCGAGTTCGTGGGCGAGCGCCATAAGATCGCCACCCCGCAGCCGTCCACCCCGGAGGCCGTCGCGGAGACCATCACCGCCATCATCGAGCACTTCGGCTGGGACGGCCCCGTGGGCATTACTCTCCCGTCCGTTATGAAGCACCAGATTGCGCGCTCTGCCGCCAACGTCGACAAGCAGTGGATCGGCACCGACACCCAGAAACTCTTCGGCCACCATCTGCCCGGCCGCGAGGTCGCCGTCCTCAATGACGCAGACGCCGCGGGTCTGGCCGAGGTCGAATTTGGCGCCGCGGAAGCGCGGGAGGGTGCGGCTATCTTCCTTACGCTAGGAACGGGCATCGGCAGCGCATTCCTCCTGGAAGGAAAGCTGTTCCCCAACACGGAGTTGGGCCACATGATCGTGGGCAAGAAGGAAGCCGAGAAGCAGGCATCCTCCGCGGTCAAAAACAAGAAAGACCTCAGCTACAAGGACTGGGCGAAGCGCGTCAACACGGTGCTCGAAGAGTACGAGAAGCTCTTTAACCCGGACGTCTTCCTCATCGGCGGCGGCATTTCCCGCAAGTTCGACAAATGGAGCGGCTACCTCACGCTCGAGACCCCCGTCATGCCTGCGAAGCTGCGCAATCGCGCGGGAATCGTTGGCGCGGCGCTGGCCGCACAGCGCGGGGTGAAGCCCTAAAATCAACGGATAGTAATGGCCCAGTTGCGCGGCAAAAGATCCTTTTACGTTATACTGGGCCGCTGTTCATAGCAATGGCTATTTGAGGAGCGCCACACGGCGCCCCACCGGTCCATTGAAGGCACAAGGCGAAAGGGCTTACGTGGCAGCCACTGACTCTTCAGACAAGGCACTCGGCGACAACGCAGAGGTCGACGCTTCCGGCACGCGCACGGCCAAGAAGACGACGAAGAAGACCGCCAAGAAGACTGCTAAAAAGACGGCCAAGAAAACCGCCAAAAAGACTGCGAAGAAGACGGCTAAAAAGACCGCCAAGAAGGCAGTAAAGAAGACGGCGAAGAAAACTGCGAAGAAATCGGCAAAGAAGACCGTCAAGAAGTCGACGCGTTCCAAGGCGACGTCCCCGGAGGAAACCAGCACGGCAACCGACGAGGAGGAGCTCGAGGATCAGGAGCACCTCGACGAGGACGACGACGTGGACTTCGACCCGAATCACGAGGACCTTGAGGACGAGGACCTCGACGAGGACGATGACGTCGCAGACGACGAGGACGAGGACGACGAGGAAGGCTCCTCCGTCTGGGACGAGGAAGAATCCGCACAGCTGCGTCAGGCCCGCAAGGACGCCGCGCTCACCGCCTCGGCAGACTCCGTGCGCGCCTACCTCAAGCAGATCGGCAAGGTCGCCTTGCTGAACGCCGAGCAGGAGGTCTCCCTGGCCGAGCGCATCGAAGCCGGCCTCTACGCCCAACACAAGCTGGACGAGGCCACGGCTGCCGATGTCCCCAAGGAGGCCCAGCTCAAGCCGTCTGAGAAGCGCGACCTACGCGCCATCGCCCGCGACGGCCGCAAGGCAAAGAACCACCTCCTCGAGGCCAACCTCCGACTCGTCGTTTCGCTTGCGAAACGCTACACCGGCCGCGGCATGGCCTTCCTCGACCTCATCCAGGAAGGCAACCTCGGCCTCATCCGCGCGGTGGAGAAGTTCGACTACACCAAGGGCTACAAGTTCTCCACCTACGCCACGTGGTGGATCCGCCAGGCCATCACGCGCGCCATGGCTGACCAGGCCCGTACGATTCGTATCCCGGTCCACATGGTCGAGGTCATCAACAAGCTGGGCCGCATCCAGCGCGAGCTCCTCCAGGATCTGGGCCGCGAACCCACCCCGGTCGAACTGGCCAAGGAAATGGACATCACCGAGGAAAAGGTGCTGGAGATCCAGCAGTACGCTCGTGAGCCCATCTCCCTGGACCAGAACATTGGTGATGAGGGCGACAGCCAGCTCGGCGACTTCATCGAGGACTCCGAGGCCGTCGTCGCCGTCGACGCCGTCAGCTTCACCCTCCTCCAGGACCAGCTGCAGGACGTGCTCACCACCCTGTCTGAGCGTGAGGCCGGCGTCGTGCGCCTGCGCTTCGGTCTCACCGACGGCATGCCGCGCACTTTAGACGAAATCGGCCAGGTCTACGGCGTCACGCGCGAGCGCATCCGCCAGATCGAGTCCAAGACCATGTCCAAGCTGCGCCACCCGTCGCGCTCCCAGGTCCTACGCGACTACCTCGACTAATTCGAGCCGTATCGTGCACCGAAGCGCACGCAGCGCTTGCCGATGCCCCCTCCGCGCCGCCCCATCCGGGCGCGGCGCGGAGGGGGTTTCGCGTCTCTGAACGTCTTTAGACTTCGCACGGAACCACCAGCTTCCCCGACCGTGACCGCGAACTGTCGGAGAAACACTAACTACGCCACTTCCCAGGACTTGACCGCCGTCTCCCATGGATCATCAAGGAAGACGGCGAAAGCGTGCGCCTTACTACTGGACAGCTACAAATTTCTTGTCCGCAAACATCGCGGGGCGTACAGAAAGTACTCCTTGGTCCACAGTCGACGCCGGAACGGCAATGGCAATATCGCCGGTCGTGCTTGCGCCTTGGTAAAGCGTTCCCACATTGTCAAAGTTCGAGTCCATGGTTACTACATGGTCGTAGCTGTTATAGGTCACGCCATCCGGGGAGACGTATTCCACCGTGGCCTCCGGAATAGTCCCTTCTGGTACATCCTTCTTCAATGTCGCAGTGATATTGACAATAATGTACTGCTGCCCCTCCGGTGCCGCTTCATTGAAGGGATTACCCGCAGCTACCTGTTCGGTGCCATTAAGGTTCACGCTATTGACCGTTACGGCCCAATCGTCGTTCTCAATTGTGGTCCCCAGCGGCAACGGGGTGTCCCGCGTGTCCCCAGCAGCAGAAGAACCTGGGTCTGAGGCACCAGGCTCCGGGGACGCGGAATCGGCAGAAGGAACGTCGTTGGACACCGTTGTGTCGCCACCTGTCGCCTCCGAAAATGATTCTCCAATTACTGCGACAAAGACGATCACCGCGATGATAGTACCGACAATCGACAAGATCACGGCAGCAATAGCCGTACCCTTCTTCTTGTCTCTGCCGAAGAGCCCGACAAGGCCCAAGATGAAGGCGATGGGCAGCAGGACCCATCCGATAATGAGCGCCCCTTTCACACACGAGAAGATGATGCCCAGGATGGCAACAACGAGCGCAATGATTCCAATAATGTTGCGCTTGCCCGTCGGCTGCACAACTTCGGATGCCTGTGACGCAGGCGAGATAGGTTGAGTCATGAGTACTCCTCGAAGTATCAGCAATGGAGCAAAGGCCGAATGACCGATGCTGTCTTTGAGAGACAGAGAAAGTACATCACGAGACACTCACATGACTTTCCTTCAAGGGAACTCATGTGCGATTGTCAGAAATCCTGCACGCCCCGATTCGTCGAACGAAGAATCAGGATTGCTGTAGACAAACTAGCTTGCTGATCATTTTCAGCTCTACTCACTATGGAAAATGAGGAACTACACCGTTGCGAACGCTGAGATATGCGGATCCCTCAAAAAAGATTGCAAGTACGGGAGTAGAACATTCATTCGCGCTTCAGGATTCATGTTTTCCCCCTTACCTATCCTGTCAGCAACCGTGTCCAGTTACGCTGAAGGTTATTCCGACCGACGACGATGATTCCATTGTCTTCAACATTCAGGCCATGTGACCTGGCGTTTTCGCTGTCTGCTGACACTTCACGAGAAAGTCCACACCATGCTCTCCTTCACGTGACTCGATACCGCGCGTACCTTTCGCGGCCTCAGCGCTGAGGAAGCATGTACTCGCTTGGGGCTAGACATCAGGCAATGGCAGTCATTCGAAGCAGACGGAGCACCGGTTGCTTTGGCAGAGCAGCTCGCAATCGCTTTGGGATTCCGTCAAGGCTTTTTCTATCGCCCGGCTCTGTCGGACGCTTCCCAGGCCCGAGGCGCATTTCGTGCCAAGGCCCGCGTCTCTTCGCGAACGCGACAAGCAGCTCGTGCCAGCAGTCTCATCGGCACCGAGGTCTACCACTGGGTGCGCGCACACTTCAGCCTGCCGGCGCTCGACGTCCCTGACCTCAGCAACGAAACACCACAGATGGCAGCCCAGCTCCTGCGCAGCATATGGAACTTGGGCACGCGCCCGGCGCCCAATCTTGTGCAGTTGTGTGAGTCGCGAGGGATCTCCGTCGCTGGTCTCGGGCTCGACGACTTGCTGGGAAAAACTCACGAGCCTGTCGACGCCTTTTCATTGTGGGATGACGGTCGCCCCTACATCTTTACTGCGCGTCGCCGTAGCCCCGAAGGCGAAAGGTTCACGCTGGCTCACGAGCTCGGCCACCTCGTTATGCACCCCAACGATCCCGCGACGCCTGAGGCTGAATCCGAGGCCGATGCCTTTGCCGCAGAATTCCTCATTCCGCGCACGGCGTGCTTCGAATACCTTCCCTACAACCCATCGTTGGAGAGGCTTCTCGAATCCAAGACCGCCTTCCGCGTCTCAGCCGTCGCAGCCGCACGGCGCGTGCACGAAGTCGGTCGTTGCTCAGACTGGCATTACACGGAGCTCAATCGCATCCTTACGCTGCAGGGATTCCGCTCCGCCGAACCTGGCGGTCGTACCTTTTACGAACGCTCGCGCGTCTTTGACACGATCGCAGGCAACGATAAGTATTCGCTTCACGATATGGCGGCTGAGCTTGGACTGCCCACCGAATTGGCCCGCAGTTTCGCGCTCCAGACACGTCTTTCGGTGGTGTAATCTCGCACAGCTTCACATCACGGTACAGCATCTACCATAACCCCCAAGGCCAGTACCGGATCTGAACCAGTTTCTCGACGACGGGTCTTCCGTCGAACTTATGGAGTTCCTCAACGGACTCTCCTACGCCGAGCGCGTCGCTCGCGAGGAGGGCATAGATGAAGGCACGCCCGTCGGCACGAAATACTTCGATGAGCTCTGGGGCGAGGATTCTCCGGAGTCCACCATGGCGCAGGCCGTGGCGGCAGTTCTAATACCCAACGACGAGCGTACGCCACGGACTCAGGAAGGACTCGCCTCCCGCGAGCACGAACTGCCGGGGTGGGCCGAAGGCCTCACCCAGGCGAGCATCGGCGAAGTCATCGAGTCCACGCAGTACGCCGGCGACATCGTCTCCTACGCACTCGAGCTCGCCATCCCTGGCTCGGAGCCGGTGGCCGTGAACGTCTCGATCGACCTCACGGAGACCAACAGCGCCATCTACGACTGTTTCGCGCCGGAACTCCCGCTCGACGCCGTCCGCGACGTCATGCGCCGCAATGAGGATCAGGAACGCACCGTGACGGCCCCAGTAGCGGGTCTGAGAGCACACCATGCCCTACTGCCTCATCACCGTCCCTCTCGGCATCGTTGCCTTCGCGCTTGCCCATGCCCCCGCTCCCACCCCGCTCAAAATCCTCGCCGTCGTCGCCGGACTCTCGCCACTGCTCATCGTCTGGCGCATCTACGCCGTCATGAAGCGCCGTCATGACGATCGTCTTCGTCGTCACCGGCGGCGCCTTCCCCGGACCGGGATGACTGTAGTAGCGACTCCAACGCACGACAACGCAGTTCAGCGTGAGATGAACGTTTCCTCACCCTGACTTCATCGAGGCTTCACGCCCCGTTTCTACCTTGAGTTCCATCACCTTCTAACTCAAGGAGAAACCGATGACTACCCTGCTTTCCCATCCGTCGTTCACGGCGGGCCCGGGGGACCAACACCGCGGGCCGGACGACGTGAAACGAGAGCCCGCACAAGACCAGCCCAGCAAGCCCACACAGGTCGTCCGCCGCGTGCTCCAGACACTCACCGCTCTCGCGGCCGCCGTCGGCGCATGGGCGGCGGCCGCGCCGCTGGGCGGCAGCGCCCCATTCGTCGCCACGATCTTCGCGCTCGCCGTATGGGCGTGGATGGCCACGACGATCAACGACACCTTCGTGGCGCTGGCCGCCACGGTAGCGCTCGTGGCCGGCGGCGCGCTGACCGCCGAAGACTTCTTCGCTCCACTCGGCGCCTCGCTCACGTGGCTGCTCATCGGCGCGTTTGTCCTTGCCGCGGCCGTCACGCAAACCGGCCTGGCGGTGCGCATTGTGGCACGTGCCTGCGCCCACGCCGTCACTGCCCGTGCGCTCGTCCACACGGTCGCTGCCCTCGCCGCCGCCACGGCCTTCGCGGTGCCCGCTACGAGCGGACGCGCAGCACTTCTGCTCCCCGTGTTCGGAGCACTGGCCACTACTGTGGTCCAGACGCAGCCGTGGCTGACCAAGGTCCTCGCGCTGCTCATCCCCACCACGGTGCTCTTCACGGCGGCGGCCTCGCTCATCGGCGCGGGCGCGCACCTCATCACGGTGCAGGTGCTCACCACCAGCGGCGAAGACCCCATCACCTTCACGCAGTGGCTTATCTGGGGCGTGCCGTACGCCGCGATCATGACTGTCATGAGCGCCGAGATCGTCCTGCTCGCCTTCACCACGCCCGCACAGCGCGCGCAACCACTGGAGCTTAACCTCGCGGAAAAGACGCCGACCCCACAGCGCCACGCCCAACAACGCACGGCCATCGCGATCCTCGCGGGCGCCGTCATCGCATGGCTCACCCAGTCTCTCCACGGCTTGGACCCAGCGGTCGTGGCGGTGGTCGCGGCGCTCCTCGTCACGGCCCCGGGCATCGGGGTCATCAGCCTGCCACAGGCGATGAAAAAGGTTCCCTTCCACCTGCTCATCTTCATGGCGGCGACTGTCGCGCTGGCGCGGGCGCTCATGGACTCCGGAATCTCGGAGGCCCTGGGCACGTGGGCGGCCAGCCTGCTGGGTGACAACCCCATCGCCTTCGTGTGGGGCATCATCATCGCTTCGGCACTGGCACACCTGGTCATCCAGTCGCGCTCGGCGCGCTCGGCGGTGCTCATCCCGCTCGTCGTGGCGCTGGCCCCGCAGATGGGTCTCGATCCCGTCGCCGCCGCATTCGCGTCCACGGTCGCCGCAGGACTCAGCCACACACTTCCGGCGAGTGCGAAGCCGCTGGCTATCTTCGCCGCCATCGACGACCACCCGACCTTCGACCGCCGCGACCTCATCCGGCTGAGCCTCATCCTCGCACCCCTGCACATCGCCGTCACCGGCGCATGCGCCTTCTTCCTCTGGCCAGTCCTCGGCCTGTCCCTCAACTAACACAACCAGAATAAATACAAGGAGTACGTATCATGACCATCTTCGTTCCCGAGCGCATCGTCGTCGCTCCCTCCGGTTTCAAGGAGTCCCTGTCCGCCATCGAAGTCGCCGACGCCATCGCAGCCGGGATCCGCCGCGTCATGCCCGGCACCCGCGTGGACACCTACCCCGTTCCCGACGGCGGCGAGGGCACCGTCGACATCCTCGCCGCCCGCCCCGGCGCGGTGACACACACCCTAGAAGTCACCGGACCCGTCGGCCAGAGAGTCACCGCCCACTGGGTCGAGTTCCCCGCGCGACGCCTCGCCGTCATCGAGATGGCCTCCTGCGCGGGGCTCACCCTCGTGCCGCAGGACCTGCGCGACCCCGGCGCGACCACCACCTACGGCGTGGGCGAGCTGCTCCGCCACCTCCTCGACCGCGATATCGAGACCATCATCGTCGGCTGCGGGGACTCGGGCACCTCGGACGGCGGCGCCGGCGCGCTCGCCGCGCTGGGCGTGACAGCCAAGGACGAACACGGAAACGAGCTCGCCCCCGGCGGCGCACACCTCCGCCACGCTCGCAGTCTCGACACCGACAAGCTGCACCCGCGCCTGAACGACGTCGACATCATCCTCGCCTGCAATATCCACAACGTGCTCACCGGTAAGCGCGGCGTCGCCCGCGTCTTCGGCCCGCAGAAGGGCGCGACTCCCCAACAAGTCGAGGAGCTTGAAGCAGGCCTGGAGAACTTCGCCCGACTGCTTCACGGCCATTTCCAGCCAGCGGCAAACATTGTGACGGGGCCGGGCTCGGGGGCATCGGGAGGCTTGGGCGCGGGGCTCATGGCCCTCGGCGCGCAGGCGCGCAACCGCTTCGAGGTCCTGCTCGATGAGGACTTGGACGAACTGCTCGCGCAGGCGGACGTCGTCATCACCGCCGAGGGCGCCATCGACTTCCAGACCCCGCGCGGCAAGGTCCCCGCGGAAATCGCGCGCCGCTGCCAGGACTCCGGCGTCCCGGTCCTCGCGCTCGCCGGTTCCCTCGGCCACGGCGCGCCCGCGGTCCATGACTGCGGCATTGCCGCCATCCAGTCCATCATGACAGTGCCCATGGAGCTTTCCGATGCCGTCTCCCAAGGCCGTCCCCTCCTCGTCGCTGCCGCGGAGCGCGCCATGCGCATGCTCCAGCTCGGCTGCGCCGTCGCCGGCCGCACGGAGGCCAAGCTCCGCGAGCGCTACCACGCACCCGCCACCGTCCTCCCCGCGGCCTAACCGCCGCCACTCCCCTGCACATTTCCCCAGTTCAACGCACTTTAATCCAGATGAAGATCCTCTCATGTTGGCTTCATCGCCTTTTCATGGCCAGTCCTCATACTGGTTCATGACCGCACAGGTCACCCCACTACACCACAACGCACAGCACCGGCCCACACCGGGGGGCCGGGACTGGGAAAGGACACCTCATGCACTCCACTCCGACCTCCACGACCGCAACCACCACCCGCCGCCTGCGCACCAGCGTCCTCGCCGCCGCTGTCGTGACACTGGGCACCGCCGGCGCCGTCGCCGTTTCCGCCACCGCTGGCGCTGACGATGCCCCCGGGCCGACTCCCGCCGCCACTTCCCCAGCCGACCTCGACGACGACCGTGATGACTGGGGCGATCTGGACGATGACCGCGACGACGCGAACGACGATCTCGAGGGCGACGCCGACGACACCACCGGCACGGATGACGACCGCTTCGACGACGACTGGGACGACCGCGACGACTGGGATGACCGTGATGACAACGACGACGCCGACGATGACAATGACGAGGCCTGGGATGACCGAGATGACCAGGACAACCGCGACGACTGGGATGACCGTGATGACAACGACGATGACGAGCACGACGACGATGACCAGGATGACCAGGATGACCACTTCGATGACTAAGACATCCGACGCCGCGCGGTAGCCCGCCGCGCCCACTATCCTCCTAGCCGCGCACAATCGCTTGCGCGGTTTCCGCGTTCTTGTCCCCCAGGCTTGCGACACCGAGCCCGCGAAGATGAAAAACTTTCATCTTTGTTTCATGGAGCCCTCACGGACGCCGTTCATACTGGTGACAGGCCTAACAAGTACCGACTAATGCACAGCACACCCCGCAGGTGAACCACATCTCCCGCCCCGCCTGCTGGGGCACCGTCTCCACTGCCTGTAGAAAGGACTCTCATGGAACCGCCGACCAGCCCCGAGACCAAGCAACCGTCCGCGTTGCAGCGTTTCGCGCCGATTATCGCCCTGGGCATCCTGCTGGTTGTCATCGTGGCGAGCACCATTACGCTCACCTCGCGCTCGAGCGACAACGTCGACCCGGCCGCTGACACCATTCGGCTCAGCGCGCCGGCGACAACATCGGTGACATCCTCGTCCGCAGCACCGTCGACCTCGCGGTCCACGGACCCGAAAGCGGAGCCAGCCTCCCCCGGCGATGATGACAATACTAACGGCGATGACTCCACGAATCAGAACCGCGGCACCGTTGCGCCGGGACCGTTGGCCCCGGCGCAACAGGCACCCGTGTACCAGGCGCCAGCACCACAGGCTCCCTCCTACCGAGCTCCAGCGCAGCAGGCACCAGTCCAGCAAGCACCCGCTCCGGCAGCGCCCCCACTGAACTATCAGACGTGGGATGATGACGACGATGATTGGGACGACTATGACGACGACTATGACGACGACTGGGATGATGACGGAGACGATGACTAGCCACCGCATCGCTCTCCCGGCCGGCTCACCCCGCTGATTTCCACCGACCACCACGACCCCAAGGACCACCGCATGCGCTTTCCCGCCCCAAGCTCGCTGCGGTGGTCCATCGTATTCGGCTTTACGGTGACCATCGCGGTCATCCTCGCCGGCGTGTTCATCATTACCCGGTCCATCCTCATGGACTCGGTGACTCAGCACGCCAATGATGACGTGGTCCAGGAGCTCAGCGAGTTCAATAGCTTTGCCGCCGAGGGCGTCGATCCGCGCACCGGCGAGCCGTTCGCAGACGCGGAGACCCTCATTACCACCTACATGGCCCGCCAAATCCCCGGCGAGGACGAGCTCTTCCTGGGGCTGCTTAACGCGAAGCACCAGCTCGTCCAGCCAGACATGGAAGGCTTTGCCCGCAGGCTCCCGGACGTCATCGACATTGGTGACCCGCTCATTGCGCATATCCGCAACTCGAACACCCACGGCGGGTTCGTCGAATCCACCCAGTACGGCCCCGTTCATTGGGGCCGCGTCGCCATCAACACTGGTGGTGAGGAAGACGACTACTTCATCGTCGCGGTGTTTACCCACGACGCCCGCGCCGAGGCCGCCGCGCAGATCCGTCAGGTGGGTCTCGTGGCACTGGTGGGCATGGCGCTCGCGATCTTGCTCGCGTGGCTCATCGCGGGCCAGATCATCGCGCCCGTGCGCCGCCTGGAGAAAGTCTCCACGCGCATCTCCAACGAGGACCTCACCGCCCGCGTGCCGGTGAAAGGTACCAACGAGATCGCGCGTCTGTCGCGCACCTTCAACGCCATGCTCGACCGCATCGAGGAGGCATACGCACACCAACGCCAGTTCATCGATGACGCGGGCCACGAACTGCGCACCCCGATTACGGTGGTGCGCGGACAGTTGGAGCTCCTCCACACCGCGGACCCGGAGCAACAACAACGCTCCATCGCCCTCGCCACGGCGGAGCTCGACCGCATGGCCCGCATGGTCGAAGACATGCTCACCCTCGCCGTGGCGGACTCCGGCGAATTCGTCCATACCCGTCCCACGGAGATCGCGGAACTCGTCATCGACATCGCGGACAAGGCGGAGACTCTCGATGACCGTGTCATGCTCACCGAGCTTGCCGAGGGCACCTATGACCTCGACGCTCAACGCATTACCCAAGCCCTCCTTGAGCTCATCCGCAATGCGCTGCGTTACTCCGAGGACCAGGTCGAACTCGGCGCCACCGTCACTCAAGACGCAGGACTCGAACTCTGGGTCCGCGACCGCGGCCCCGGCATTAACACGGAGGAGCTCGACCAACTCTTCGGCCGTTTTAGCCGTAGCGAGCACGCCACGGACACCGGCGCCGGTCCCCAAACCCGTCCCGGTGGCGCGGGCTTGGGACTGTCCATCGTCGCGGCCATCGCCAAGGCCCACGGCGGCGCGGTTTTCGCCCGCAATAACGACGCCCGCAGCAACGAGGGCGCAGGCGCCACCTTCGGTCTTACGCTTCCGCCCTCAGCGCACGAAACCCCAAACGTCAGCGAGCCCGAGCGCTAAGCTAGCCCCAACGACAACGAAAGTACGACTAACCTCATGAGCCGAATTCTCATTGCCGAAGACGACCGCGGTATCGCGGATTTTATCTCCCGTGGACTCAAGGACGCGGGCTATACCGTCGACGTCGTCGCGTCGGGGCCCGAGGCTTTCGCCGGTGCCCGCAGCAACGAGTACGACCTCCTCATCCTGGATCTCGGCCTGCCGCACATGGATGGCCTCGACGTCCTCGAGCAGTTGCGCGTCCTCCAAGTCGGCGTGCCCATAATCGTGCTCACCGCGCGCACCACTATCGAGGCCCGCGTCAAGGCCTTGGAGGGCGGCGCGGACGACTACGTGCCCAAGCCTTTCCAGTTCGCCGAGCTCTTAGCCCGCGTGCGCCTGCGGCTTGCCCCGCGCACCCTGGCCGCTGGGACGAGTTCAGCTCCTGGGACTTTCACCATCACGCACGAGGACGTGAGCCTTGACCTACGCACCCAACGCGTGGAGGTCGCCGGCACGTCCACAGACTTGTCCCGCCGCGAGTTCGGTTTGCTCGAGACCTTCCTGCGCCACCCCGGCCAGATTCTCTCGCGCGCGCAGCTGCTCTCCATGGTCTGGGAGATGGACTTTGATCCGGGTTCCAACGTCGTGGACGTCTATATCCGGACGCTGCGCAAGAAAATCGGCCCCGAACGCATCGAGACCGTCCGCGGCTCCGGCTACCGCCTCGTCTAGCCTGCACAACCCCGTTGCGCAGTCACGAACAACACCGGAGAACGTCAACGACCCCACCTCCCACACGAACATGGGAAGGTGAGGTCGCGGCATTCAAGCGTTAGCGCTCGTTGTGGTCATGCCAGAACTGCACCACGAACCACATGCCCTTGTACGGGCCCGCGGTGTACTTCGCGAAGCCGTGTCCCACGGCAACAGAGGTCGTGTAGTACATGTCCTCGCGGTGACCATCCGTCGAGTCCTTCCAGACATCGATGGCCTCGGTCGGGTCACCGACCGCAGCGATGTGCTCATGCGGGCAATCCGTGTAGGTCCAGCAACTGAAGCTGCTGTGCTCGAACTCGCCCAGCGCGGCCTCGTGCTCTGCCCACTTCTGCGCGATGGCGTTGAGCTCCGCAGACTCAGACACGGGTGCAACCCCCCTCCGAGGCACGGAACTCGTTGAGCTGCTGCATGAGCGACGCACTCACTTGCTCCGGCGTGCGCACCTCCGGCTTCGGTGCAGGCTGCGGCGCCGACTTCGGTGCAGGCTGCGGCGCCGGCTGGGAATTGGTCCCGTCCGACTGCGAGGAGTCATTGGCGTTGGGGCTTGAGGAACCAGTATCGCCCTGGACCGCGCCGAGATGGCGCCGATAATCGAAATCACCGTGACGATAAGGCCGATGATTTTGTTGATGTCAATATTCATAGTGACGTTCATAAGAGTTCACTCCTGAAGAGATGGCGAAGGGAATAGTGGTCCTGAGCAGACCGAGAAAAACAAAGCCTTAACGGATACTCCGCGTAATCTAAGGATTATGGCAGGCGCTATTCGTGCCCCTTATCGGGGCCACGGGCGGCGGTCATCCTGGACCGTCGCGCAGAAGTGCGTGTACGTTGACCCGCACCTCCTCCGCAGCGAGGACGCTGCGCAGGCGCTCCGACTCATCCGGGGCAGTGCGCACCCGCACCGCCGCAGCCATAATCTGCTCGCGGATACGTGCCGCCATGCGCGGGTCCTGTGCGAAGGCCTCCTGCAACGGGCTTCCGATGCCCTGGGTGACCGCCGCGTAGTCCCACTCCAGCAAGAGCGCATCGAGGTCCGCCGCGGATTCCGTGCCCAGCGCGACAATCTCCGCGTCGAGCTCGTCCTGGACCGCGCCCTTGCCGGTGTCTTTCCACGCGCGGTAGATGAGCATCCCGGCGTAGCCCACACCGCCCACGGCCACGGCCAGACCCGCGACCCACAGCGCAATGGCAAGCGCCCACACTGCAATGGCGACAAGAAGGACGAAGCCGATAATCCCGCCGCAGCCGCTACTCTTCGAGTTCATTAGCTGCCCTCCCTCAGGGATTGCATCCAACCGGCCGCGCCCTGCATGATGGCGATACCGACGAGCACGGCCACTGCGGCGAGCACGAGTGCCACCACCGTGATGATGACGGCGGTGCCCACGCTCTTACCTCGGTCCACGCGATACTCCGCGACGGCATCGAGCGTCGCCTCGCGAAATTCGGCCAAGATAACCGGCCCGTGAATCTGCGCGCGCAGCCACCGCAGCTTCGCCACATCAGCAACCGTCAGCGGCTGCACCGCCGGTGCGGAGGCCACCGCGGGCCGCTCCGCATGGTGCGCCACGAGCCGCTCTGTGGTCTGCTCTGTCAGCTGCTCAGCGGCAACTGGGTCGTACTTCTTATTCATGCTCTTTACCGTAGAGCCCACCCCCAACACGACCCCGCGACCGGACACTGGGCTTCGAACGGTTGTTTCTCTTCCCAGCTTCAAGACGTGAAAGAACCCCGCGGTGGCGACAGTTCAATGAACGAGCCTCAGCGGGGTTCGTGCGACAATCAACGCCGCACCAGCGGTCTTACTGACCGAAGGAGCTATTGACGTTATCCTCGACGCACTTTTGCTGCTCGGCGGGATCCGTGATGTTCATGCACTCATCCAGGTTCGCGCTGTTGAAGATACCCACGCCAATAACTGCGAGCACAACAATGAACAGCAGCGACAGGACGGAGAGCACCAGACCCGTAACAGACATCCACGTGCGGCGTGCATCCTTGGGTAGCTTGCGCGCAGTCACGAGCGCCACGATGCCCAGGATGATGCCAATCGGGCCGAGCAGGAGGGGCGGGACGACAAAGATGCACGACAACAGCGCGAGAATACCCACGCCCAACGCCCACGGCGCAACTTTCGACTTCTGCGCCGCAGCCGCGCCCCAATCACCGGCACCCTGGTAACCCTGGCCGTAGCCCGGAGTACCTGCGGCACCATAGCCCGTGTAGCCAGAGCCAGCACCCGCACCGGTGCCATAGTCAGCGCCTGCGCCAGTACCTGCACCATAAGCGGTGCTGCCCGTGCCACCGGCCGGGTACGAGGTACCCGTCGGGTTCGCATCGCTCGAGCCGTAATTGGGCAGGCCCTGGCCAGCACCGGCGCCGGGGCTCGTGGAACCGTTCGAGGGCGTCGCACCGTTCGCGGCACCATCGCCAGCACCATTCGCGCCAAAGCCGCCGTTCGATGCGGAGTCGCCGTAAGGATTATTCGGGGTGGTCATCGTCGAGCCTTTCTCGTGGTCGCTATCACTAATTCAGTGTCCCCACCCTACTGGTAGTCAGTATCAGCGTGCTGAGGACCACCCCCAGGTGATGGTGACACGGTGCTCACCAATAACACGACATTACCGACTCTTAGCAGGGGCAATGCCCCGAGTTTTTATGTGGCTGAATCAACTAGTCCCCATCCACATGACTTCACCATGCAATACGAATCGTCGAACCATTTTCATGGGCCATAACTAACTTTCAATTAGGTCCTCTTGGTGAGGGCAAACGTCGCATTTCAATCTGTATTCGAGGCAACCGACGAATGCGGAATGCGACGCGATGTCTGATTTATTATTGCCATCTTGCGTGCGCAGCCACCAAAGCGTCCCAGTCTAAGTTCGACGCGTCGATCATCTTCTCGTCCACGAGCAGGTACTTCCACCGCTGTCCTGCGAATTTTTCGATAGTCGGAACCTCGGCTAGCGCGTCGAGTGCAGCCTGCGCTTTGTCCTGTACATCAGTCGAGTAAATGTCGCGCGATGATTTGCCCTCTACCACGTAGTAGGTGTTCGTAGACTCCTCGAACACGACGAAATCCGGGTAGTAGAACTTACCTTTAGTGTCTACAGCGAATCGCGCGGCGCGGTCGTAGTTCTCCGTCTGATAAAGGCGCTTCCACCACGTCAGAGGGTGTCTGATGGTTTGTGTGTGGGAATCCATCCCGCATAAGGAGATAAGCCAGAATGACTACTGTGGCACGAC